>RCNQ01000077.1 GCA_003731675.1 Bacteroidetes/Chlorobi group bacterium ChocPot_Mid | reverse complement strand
TTTATTATACATTTGCATTTTTGATTTTATCTGTTTCGATTTTAGGTCTTGGTCTTGGCGGATTGGCTCTCAGACTTTTTAAGCGATTAAATACTGAAAAGACATTTTTAATTTCATTGTTGCTGTGTGGATTTTCAATCTTAGTTGGGCCAATTATCATTTTTAAAATTAATTTGGATTTCTCGTTGTTATACATTGACTTTTTGATGACAATGAAATTCTTGTTTGCAGTTATAATTCTATCATCATCTTTTTTCTTTGGTGGGATTTCATTAACATATATCTTGAAAACGAACAGCAATGATATACCAAAACTATATATGGCTGATTTAGTGGGAGCATCTGCTGGAGTAGTTTTTATTATTGTATTGATGAATTTAATCGGGACTCCGAAAACAGCAACTTTGATTGCAATTTTAATTTTCTTGTTAGCAATTATTAATAGCAAAGATATTGTCAGAAAAGTATCACTTTTCAGTATAGTAATTAGTGTTGTGATAATCTTTTTTTCTGATTCATTGCTTGAACTTGAAAGAAAGGACAGGGGAAAAATACTTTCGACGCATTGGGATGCAATGTCGAAAATCAGGATTGTAGAATATAATGAATATACGAGAGGTATAAGAATTGACAATGCGGCTCAGACATCAGTATATAAATTTGAAGGAGATTTTAACAATACAAAATTTAAATTTGATGTGAATGTTGCAAATTTAATCAGTAAATTTGATTCCTGTGTTTTTCTTTCACTTGGATCAGGTGGAGGAGTTGATGTGCTTCATGCACTACAGGAAAATGCAACTGAGATACATGCCGTGGAGGTTAATCCTTATATAAATTATCTTATGGAAGATGGAGAACTTGCTGAGTATTCGGGTTATATTTATAAAGACCCGAGAGTCAAGGTTGTAACTGAAGATGCAAGAACTTATGTAAGGAGATTTGAAAAGAAGTTTGATATTATTTTTGCTTTAAGCTCAAATTCATTTGCGGCACTTGCATCAGGAGCATTTGCACTTGCAGAAAATTATCTTTTTACAACAGAAGCTGTGAAAGATTACTGGAAAGCTTTGGATGATAACGGATATCTTGTAATGGAGCATCATTTTTATATTCCGAGAATGGTAAGTTCGGTAATTGATGCTTTGCAGGAAATTGGCATAACGAATCCAAATGAGCATCTTGCTGTTTATAATTTACCATACCTGAAAAGAAATGTTTTACTTGTATCGAAACAGCCACTTGACGAAGAGACAATAAAAAGGGCTTTTGGTGTTACATTTTATTTCAGAGATAATTATATTTATCCTTTGTATCCTGCACATGATTCTATATATGGCAATATGGTAAACCAGATTGTACTTAAAGGTTGGAAGGTAATGCAGAATGAAGCTAAAGTTGACATATCGCCGTGTACTGACGATAAGCCATTTATAGCACAAATGGGAATGTGGAAAAATCTGAATTTGTCTCAGCAGGAAAAAATACAGCACTTTGAATTTACCGGATTTCCTTTGTCCAAGCTGAATATTGCTGTTATTTTAATAATAATTGTTCTTTTAATCATACCTGTTAATTTATTGCCGATAAAATTCAGTAAAGTGAAGCTAAAACTTGTACCCTGGCTGTATTTCTTTGTTATCGGTATGGGATTTATGTCAATTGAGGTAATACTAATACAGAAATATACATTATTTATTGGACCATCAGTTTATAGTTTATCTGCAATATTATTTACTTTACTGATTGCATCAGGTATAGGTAGCAGATTTTCTGAAAGGTTCAATAATCTTTATGTTTTCTTGGGGATTGTTGTCTGGATTTTACTGGATATTTTTGTTTTTACAAAAATAATGTATTTATTTGGTTCGTTCGAGCTACCTTTAAGGTTGATAACAACGGTAGTTTTAATAGCACCATTGGGGTTTTTAATGGGAATGCCTTTTCCAAAAGCCGGAGTTAAGGTTGGCAAGCTGATTGACTGGGGATTTGCTGTCAATGGTGCGGCATCTGTATTTGGTTCTGTTCTGATAATTTTAGTTGCTTTATCATTTGGCTATAAAATATCTTTGTTGATTGGAGCAATTTGCTATTTAACTGCATTATTATTGATTCAAATGAAAAAGAAATGGTAAATCCAAAATTTGATAAGAATCAGAAGCTATTAATCCTTTCTATGATTTTTGGGATTATTTATCTTTTTATTGCTTTTAACTTTGAATTAAACATTTATGATGAAGCCATAGGTATTTACGGGGCTCAACGGGTATTGAACGGGGAAATACCTTACAGGGATTTCTGGACTATCTATGCTCCGGGTTATTATTATATTTTATCTGTTGTTTTATATTTATTCGGTAATTGTATTGTAACAGAAAGAATATTTTCAATTTTGATTATGTTCTTAAATTCAGTAATTGTTTATTTAATTACAAAGAAATTCACAAACAATAAATATGCCCTGATTCCCTATTTTTTATCAATCGTTTGGTTCGGATATAGTCCTTTTTACGGAAAAGCTGTCCCATTGGCTATGTTATTTGGTCTGATTGGTTTTTTATTTGCCAAAGACTTTGAAAAAAAATCACAGCTCAAAGTTTTGTTTTTGGCAGGTTTGAGTACTGCATTGGCAACTATTTTCAGACATGATTTTGGATTTTATTTTTTTGTTGTAATTACATTTTATATTCTAATTGTTAGTTTTTCAAATTCCGAATTAATTTTAGATAGATGGAAATACTTGAGCAAATATTTCGCAATTTACTTGTTTGGGGTTTTGTTAGTACTGTTACCAGTTGCATTATTTTTTATTAAAGAAGCTGGTATTAATGAGATGTATAATCTCTTAATTAAGATTCCTTCAACAATATTTCCGGAATATCGTGCTTTACCATTCCCGATGCCTTTTACTATACCTTCCTATTTCGGAGAAGTATCTAAAGTAAAGGGTTTGTTGATTAGAATAGAGACATTGATATTTTATTTTCCGTTTTTGATTTATTTGTTATCATTGATAAAATTATTCAGATGGACAAAAGCTGATTCATACAAAATATTTTTATCGAAGTATTCTGATTTCATTTATCTATTAATTCTCGGAATAGCATTATTGAATCAAAGTTATATAAGAAGTGACAGAGAACATCTCCTTCCTTCTTTGCTAATATCGTTTATTCTATTTGCAAAAATAATTTTTGAAAACTGGAATAATAGAAAAGTTAAGATTGTGTTCGGAGTAATTATTGCATTGCTTGTAATTGTACCGATAACTGACAAAATTAACAGAACAAAAAAGATGTTATCATCGAAAGCTACACTTTGTTTCAATATTCCAAAAGCTGAAGGAATATGCGACGAAAAGCAATGGGCGACAGAGTTTGAGCAAACAGTCAATTATTTGAGAAGAAATGTTGATGAAAATAATAAAATACTTGTTGCAAATTATTTTCACGATAAAGTATTGATGAATGATTTGATGATATATTATTTGTCCGGAAGAAATTCAGCAACAAGATATCATGAGTTTCATCCTGGAATTACCACAAGGGCAGATGTTCAGAAAGAAATTATTTCTGAGCTTAGGAAGTGGAATGTTGATTTTATAGTACAATGTCCGAACACTGAATTTCCTGAACCAAATAAGAGCAGAGTCAGTTCACGAGTATTTTTACTTGATTCGTTTATTGATTCGAATTATATTCAAATAAATAAATTTGGCGGATATAAAATACTATTTAAAAAATCCAAGTTAATCAGAGTTAATTGAGCTAAGCTTTCACATCCAGTTTGATTGTCATACCTAATGCTTCTTCGAGAAGTGATTTTCTCCTATCTGCACCCCAGAGTTCGATATCGGGATAACCAGCATTTGACTCGGGGATTAAAGAAATTGTAATATTTTTCCCGATAGTCTGAATTTTCACATCTTTAATTACCATGAGTTGTCTTCTGTCAATCCCTTCGGCAATCCGTAGAATACCAGCTAAAATTTTGACAATATTTTTTTTGTCAGAAGGAAGTTTTTTAAAATTTCCGTGTTTGTTGGCTGGATGACTTTTTCTGTGATATCTTGCGACATTGGCAATTATTTCTGATTCATCTTTTGTAAAGCCGGGCATATCGCAGTGACTGATTAAATAAAAACTGTGTTTGTGATGCTGGTCTGTTGATATATAAAAACCAACATCGTGGAGTAATGCAGCGGCTTCGAGCCATTCCCTTTCGACAAAACTTAGTCCGTGAATCCATTGCAGGTCGTCAAATATTCGCAGAGATATGTTCTTTACGTGTTCAGAATGAGGTATAAGGACATTATATCTTTTACAAATATTTTGAATAGTTTCGTATCGCAAATGACTAAGCTGGTGGTGTTCAAGTCTTGCCTGGTTTTTTTGTATAGTATTATAAACAATACCTTCACGCAAGGCGTAAGAAGAGATTAGTATATTTTGAATATTAAGTGATTTTATTGCATGTTCGATTATCAACGCACCTGCAACGATAATATCAATTCTTGATTCATCAATACCAGGCAGTAATTTCCTTTCTTCAGGAGTCTGTATATTAACAACTTTTTCAATGATATTAAGCATGTCTTCCCTGCTGACATTAAGACCATTGATTTCTTCAGGAAGTATTTCTTTCTTATCGGAAAGAGCCATAACAGCTAAATTTAAAATTGTGCCTGACGTACCAACAACAGTTTCAAATCCTGTTTCAATTAATCTTTTCATAGTTGGAGACCAAGCACCTTTGATAAATTCACGGCAAGCAGAGACGCTTTCTTTGGTTGCAATACCATTTTTGAAGAAGCCTTCAGTTAAGCGTATAGCACCGATTTTTTCACTATGTACGTATTTAATTTCACCTTGATAACCAATAACAGTTTCAGTGCTACCGCCACCAATATCAATAACGAGAGATTTCAGATTTTCGATAGGGAGTGCATGAATAGCACCGAGATAGATTAATCGTCCTTCCTCTGCACCACTGACAACCTCAATATCAATACCTGTTGCCTTTTTGACCTTTTTCAGAAAATCGTCTTTGTTTTCTGCCTCGCGAACTGCACTTGTAGCAACAGCGGAAATTTCAGCTTGTTCTGAATTTGCAAGCAGAGCGAACCTGCTCAAAGCACTTACACCTCTTTCCATAGCATCAGGCAGGAGAGTCTTCATATCCTTAGCACAACAGCCAAGCCGCACAGTTTCTTTTTCACGGTAATGAACCTGTAAAATCCCACGATGGTCAACTGATACTATAATAAGATGGAATGAGTTAGTTCCTACGTCAATAGCGGCTATTTTTGGTGCTGTTTTTTCCATATTTTTTAAATCTTAATTTTCTCTTTTGAAATCTCACAGTATTTAAAATTATTAAATGTTTTCATAACAAAAATGAACAGGATTATTACTCTTCAGTTTGATTTTTTCGGTCAGCTTCTCCTTTAAGAACAACAACATCATCTTTCTCATAAAGGACTTCATTGGCAATAGTATCCTTCGACTGAGATTGCTGTTTCGGAACAAATTGCTGGATAATATTTTCAATCTTTTTGCGGACAATTTTAATTATCAGCAAAATGACTAAAAAGATAATACCGATTATTATTAAAAACTTTATCATTCCTAATCTGCTTTTTTTAAAAAAGCAAAAATAATAAAAAAAGTCCTGTAAAAATGATTTTGTTCAATATTGGTTTTGTTGAAAAGTTTGAAATAATTAAATATTTTCCACAATAGTTCAAAATCTACTGATATATTCAAGACAGACAGCCCTGTTAAATGCTTTGTTCATTGTCATATTTTCGAGCAGGTCTCTTGCCTGAAAATCAAGAGTAATTCCTTTGGCAAGCGACCATCTCAATGAAGCATTGATAAGTCCTTTGTTGCTCATATATTTTTTGTTTTCATCGTTCAATGTTGCGTTGAATTCAAAGTTAAGTGCAAAAGATTTCCCAATGGAATGTTCGATACCTAAGTAAAGATTTGGGAAATTCTCATTTTTTGATGGTTCAAATGAATAATTAATACCTCCGTGAAATGCAACTGAACCGAGTGCCCAGCTGTAATTTTTGCTCGCAGAAATAAATACACCGGGAGAAAATGTCTGAAATCTTTTTTCACTACTGCTGAAGTCTCCCCTGCCTTGAGTATTAATGCCAAGAACGAAAGCCGGTAGATTAAGTGTTTCATCAATTATGCGGTATCGCAGATGAACTCCTGGTATTCCCTGCCAGTTAACTGCTCCGAAACCAATGATATTTGTTCCGCTATAACTGATTCCCATTAGAAAATCTGAAAAAGGAGAAGCATCGAGCTGTAGCATAATTCCACCAGGATAAAATGCATTTGTATAAATTGCAAAATTCCCTTTTTCAAGAACTCCGGCAGTTGGCATATCAACAATAAATCTGGTTTCATAGATGGCTTTTTCACCTGCACTTCCCTGAGAAAAAGTAGGTGAATAAGTCAATAGAATCATAATAATGTAAATATATTTGTTTAAATTCATTTTCCCCCCTTAATTAATTATATCTAACTTAATGAAAATT
>RCNQ01000076.1 GCA_003731675.1 Bacteroidetes/Chlorobi group bacterium ChocPot_Mid | reverse complement strand
TTATGAAAAACATCAAAAACCAATACCTTCAATCAATGCGTTTACATTAAACGGTTTTGTTGAATATAGCTACGATTTTATTTTTGAAGACAGAAAGAGGTTTAGTATTTCTGATGCTTACAGAATGGCACTACTTGATGAAGCTTGCGTCAATGCTAATCTGAAATTTTATTCCTCAAACAAAAGAAGACTATCTCCAGTAATTTTAGAACGACTCGCTGATGTTATTTTCGGATTGAAAGAGGACGGAATGACAGTCGAGGATTTAAAAAAAGATATAAAAAATGAAGATGATACTTACTTTTACGATATTGCACGACTAAATGACGTGGTGGAATTGTATGGTAAATATGAAGAATTACTTGAAGGTAAATATCTTGACTTTCCCGAAATAATCAAGAAAATAACAGCTTATATCGCTTCATCGGATGATGATTTGTTTTTTAATCAGATACTTTCTGGTAAAAAATTTGTCTTGATTAATGGGTTCACAGATTTCAAGATTCCTGAGATAAATTTTATATCTTTGTTTGCACAATCAAAAATTCCTTTTGCTATCAATATTGATTACTCTACTAATAACGGTCCTTTATTTGGTAATTTGAATGATTATATTAGTCTATTTAATTCAAAAGGTCTTAAAATCAGTTCACCTGAGGATATTGAAGAAAAAAAATATTTAGCTAATAAATCTAATTGCGAAGTATTTTCTGAATCTAAGGATTATCCGAGAGAAAGATATCTGAGGACGATGCTGTTCAACAACGACAGCGATTTAAGGAACAAGGCATTCTCGAAAATCATCAGCATTATCGAAGCAGAGAACCGGTTTAATGAAGTGAAATATATTGCAAAACTAACTCATTATTTGATTGTTTCTGAAGGTTATTTGCCCAAAGATATTTGTGTATGTATGCGGAAACCTGAAACATATTCAAATTTATTCAGAGAATTATTTTCTTCATTTAAAGTCCCGGCTAACATAAGTGACAGATTTCCTTTGTCATCTTCACCGTTAATAATTTCTATTTTTTCTATTTTGGATATAATCATTTATGATTACCGTATTGAAGATATTCACAAAACTCTTTTAAGTAGTTATCTTTCTTTCGGTGATGGAAATTTTGATGCAAAGAATTTAATAACATTAGCGGAAAAATTAAGAATACTGGGAGGTTCCGAAAGAGGTGGTGCTGATTTTTGGGAAAAGAATATAGAATCACATCTTGATTTTAATAAAAAACGTTTAAGCAATATGCTGAGGAATTCCTCAGAACAGTTTGATGATATCGAAAGGTTAACTCAGGAAAATAATTCTATCGAAAAAGCACTTAATGACTTCAAAATGTTGAGAACTATTATCCCAGCAAAAAAGAAGAATTACAGCCCGAAAGAATTCAAGGATTTAATATTAAATTCGATTATAGAACATCTGCAAATAAGGCGAAATATTTTCGAATCATTTGAAGACTTTCTGAAAATGAAAAATGATATGAGCATTGCAGATAAGGCAATTTACGAGGAAGCAATAGAAAAAGATGCTCGTGCTTTGGAATCATTTTTGAGATTATTGAATGAAATCACGAGTATTATTTCAGAACGTAACCCCGGAAAAAGATTTTCTTTGAGTGAACTGACAAACAAACTTAAGGTTTCTGTCTCTGCAGAAAAATACCAGATTCACGAAAAACAAAATATGGGTGTTAACATAACATCAATCGAGCAGATACGTGGCATTCCTTATAAGGTGTTGATACTTTGCGGAGCAATTGATGGCGAATTTCCGCTTAGTTACAGACCTGAAACTTTTTTGGGAAAAGAGTTAAAAAATACAATTGAAAGGCATATCCAATCAGAGAGGATTCAGTTCTATCAGTTCCTGACAAATGATAAGGAGTCTTTAGATAAATCAGAAAAACTTATTTATATATTTTATCCTGAACGTAAAGATTCGGAGGAGCTTGTACGTTCCTCTTTTGTTGATGCACTTTTGAAAATTACAAGTCTGCAAAATGATTTGAAGGTTTACAATATTGCCAAAATTCAAAAATATTTATCAGACAATGTTTCAGGAAAATCCGAAGAAATAGAGATTCAATCAAAACAATTACCATGGTTGAATATGATACAATCGGGCAATGAATTATTCTATGAAGCAGGCAGTGTTTTAAAAGTTAGCGATAAGATTGAATTGAAAAATGATTTTTCAGAAATTCATACTGATACCTTAAAGTATATAGAATATCTCATCACAAATGCTTTACAAAACCGAGGAGTGATTGATTTGAATCTGCTTTCTGATGATGCAAGAAACAGAATCGAAAGATATCGTGAAAAGCCGATTTCAATTACCGAACTTGAAACCTATAAGAAATGTCCTTTTAAACTATTTGTTTCGAAAATATTAAGAATTCAAGAACCATGTATTTTTGAACTGGAGCTTTCGCCAATGGATATCGGTAATATTTTGCATAGTATAGTTTATAAATTTTACATTAGCAATCAAACTATTTTGTATAATAACAAATCATTCGAATATAAAAAAGATTCAATAAATGATAAATTACCTGTGATAATCCCTGTCGTTTTGGAAAGAAAAAATTACGACATATATCTTAAACAACTTGTGGAAATAGCAAAGGAAGAATTCGAATTATTCAAGTATGAACATCCGTTTTTTTATTTGGAAACTGAAAGGATTATTGGGAGCTCAACAAAACCTGGTGTACTCGAAAGATGGCTGATATCTGAAATTCAGAGATTTGAGGATTCTGATTTATTTAAGCCAGTCTTGTTTGAATTCTCTTTCGGTTCATATTATTCTGTAAAATATAAATCTTTCACCGAATTTATCGAAATAGACGGATTGAAAATTCAGGGGAAGGTTGACAGAGTAGAGCTGATGAAAAATAACGAAAATTATGGCTTTATGATTGCCGACTACAAAAACAAAATGAGAAAAGTTGCAAAAAATTCAGAAGTAAATAATTACGAATCGTTTCAAATGCCACTTTACATCTTAGCAATTCAAAAAATTCTTGAAGATTATTATGGTATTAAGGCAGAACCAATGGGTGGAATTTATTATGGCTTTGAACCTGAGGTGATAAAAGGAAAAGCTATTTCTCAGAAATACTTAATCACTGAAAGGAGTAATCCACGTGTTCCAAAAGAACTGTATAGGGCAAACTCCCAAATATTGAATGAAAAAGTGACATTGCAGGAGATTTTGCAAAATTCATTGAGAGAAGCCAAGCAAATAGTAGAAAATATTATTAATGGTAACTTTCCTGTTGAACCCAAAAATGATGATACATGCAAATATTGTGGTTATTACCCGATTTGCAGAATCAAGGAAAAGAAAAATATTCTCGGTGAATTTATTGCCGAAGATGATAGTGAAGAATAAAAAATATCTTCTAAAAAATCAAATAATTAAATTCAATACCATTCACCAGATTGAATTTTCTTAAGCCACATTTCTTTGTTATTTATCAGATATTCTTTTGCCGGTTCATATTCATTTGGAATAAGTCCGTCAAGAATTGCTTCTTCAATAGCATTTTTAATTATACCAACAGCCCGTGATGGCTCAAGATTGCATATTTCCATTATCTCTTCGCCACGGACAGGTGACTGGAATTCTCTGAGCTTGTCTTTTTCTTGAACATCAATAACTTTTGCAGTAACCTTATCGTAGTTATGCATGTATAATTTTGATTTTGAAATATCCTTCGTTGTTATATCTGCCCTGCACAGTAAGAATAAATCTTCAATTGTATCTCCTGCGTGAAATGCCAAACGTCGGATAGCAGAATCTGTAACTCCGTCATCAACAAGTGCCATAGGTCTTTGATGCAGTCTTACTAACTTTTCAACATAAGGTAAATGCTCGAGTGGAAGTTTCATCTCGCGGAATATTTTTTCCATTCTTCTTGCACCTAACTCTTCATGACCATGGAATGTCCAGCCGATATCCTTAACATATTTTTTTGTTACGGATTTTGCTATATCGTGAACCAATGCCGCAAACCTAAGCCAAAGCTTATCGGATTGTGAGGCAACATTGTCAACAACCTGCAAGGAATGACGGAAGACATCTTTATGCCCCCAGCTTTTCTCACCATCTTTTACTACTTCGATACCAGCAAGTTTATACAAATCAGGAAAAATTATTTTTAATAATCCTGTTTCATACAAAACACTAAGACCAATGCTTGGTTTCGGTGATTCTAAAATTTTAATAAACTCAGAAGTAATTCTTTCCTGCGAGATGATATTAATTCTTTCATTCATTTGTTGGATTGCTTTAATGCAAGCCGAATCAATATTAAAACGCAATTGGGAAGCAAATCTCGCGGCTCTCATCATTCTTAAAGGGTCATCTTTAAAAGTGATATATGGGTCAAGAGGTGTTCGTAGAACATTTGCACCTATATCTCTTTTGCCATTGAAAAGGTCAATCAAATCACCAAATGTTTCCTGATTGATTGAAACAGCCATTGCATTTACTGTAAAATCTCTTCTTTTCAGGTCATCTTCCAAAGTTCCCTGAGTAACAATTGGTTTTCTTGAGTCAGGTGTGTATTCTTCTTTTCGTGTTCCGACAAATTCGCATTTATAATCACCAATGTTCACCATTGCAGTACCGAATTGTTCAAAAACGACAGCTTTCGATTTAAACTGTTTTGCTAATTTCTTTGCGAATTTTACCGCATCACCAATTACAGTAAAATCAAAATCAGTCCTTAATCTATCAAGATAATAATCTCTGACATAGCCACCGACTAAATATATTTTGATTTTTTGTTCATCGGCGAATTTCCCTATATCTTTAATAATTGATTCAATTATTTTAATCTTTTCAGTTTGAATACTGAAAGAGCCAATAACCTCAATTTTGGGAGCAATTCTTTTTCGTTTTTTGGGAATTGTAAGTTCTTTTTCCATTTAATCAAAAAAAATAAAAAACAGATTATATAAAAAATAAAAAGCAAACATAAGAAAAAAATTTCGGGTATAGAAATAAATTTTTTACTTTATAACCATACCTCTGAAAATATACAATTCTGCATTTTCCTCTTTGTATGCGTCTTTTGACAATCCGGCTTTTCTGCCTAATTGCTCGAGTAATGTTTTTCTATCCCAATTTTGCTCAGTAGCAACCTGCGGCAAAAACAAGCCTGAATTATATCCAAGTCTTAAAAGCACACCGTCTCTTCCGGGTTCAATTTCGTCAATATTGAGTACTCTTTTCATCCTCGAAAGTACAGTGACTTCGTATTCAAGCTCGTCAAGTTCCGATTCGTCCACAGCAGAAAATCTTGGGTCTTTAGAGCATGCAAGTTTTGCTGATTCCTCAACAGCGGCAATCAAATTTTTATCTGCAATAGTGTGTCCCATACAACCACGTAATTGACCATGCTTGTGTATTGTAACAAAAGTTGCATATTCACCTGATAGTTCACTGGGTGGAACATCTATATTAACGATTTCGTCCTTATCTTTTGCTGTATTTATTATTGTAGCTTTGGCTACTTCTAAAAGCTTTCGACGGTTCTCATTTGATATTAGTGGAAGTAAATCATCAGAATTTTCATCCTTATAAATGATGCCTGTAAAGTATCCAACCACTCTGCTACTGTCTGTTTTGATATATGGTGAATTTGCCGAAGTTGAATGTATAAGAGTTTGAGCTTTATTTGCTCCTAATTGCTCAGCTGACATCATAGCAACAACAATAGGTCCACCGCCACAGGCTTCCCATCGTCTTGAAAAAGTATTCAAAGCTATTCTGAAATAATCGAATTTGTCAAAAGCGTTTACTATTTGTTCATCAAGATAATTTGCTGTTTTCTCGTCGTGATAGTGCGACAAATCAGAACTTGCAACAATCAGTACTTTTCTGTTCAGCTTTTTAACTGAGAAGACAATAGCTTTCATCAATGCATCTGCAGACTCAAAATCCTGAGAGCCCATAACAATCGGTACAATTTTAGTCTTTGGTAAAACAGTCTGAATAAACGGTATCTGCACTTCCAGTGAATGTTCAGCTCTATCACCTTTCCAATCATGACCATCGCGAGACATCCTGACTAATTTATTGTGATTACTTATTTCCTTAGAAAGTTCAAAATCAACATAGGATTCACCGAGAGGAGTAACGTAAGCATCACCGTCGAAGACAGATGAACCACGAAATGCTGAAACATGGCTCGGTGCAATTATTATTACAGCATCATACTTGTTTCCCTGAACACTTTTATAAGCATTCCCGGCAATCCAACCGCTGTAAACATAGCCAGCATGCGGTGCAACAAGAGCAACAACATTTTGATTTTTCTTCTGTTTTGCATTGTCGAGATATTTTTTTATCCATTGTTTCAACTCATCTGCATTTTCAGGGTAAAAGCTTCCTGCTACTGTAGGGGGACGATATGTCACCTTATCAGATGAAGGAGCATCTTGCGAACATAGTCTTGTAAAAGATATCATAAGTATTATTAAAACATAAATCATGAAAATGCAAATATATTTTCTGAAAAAATACCAAATATTTTCAGTAAAATAAACAAAAATTAATCATAATTCAACAAAAAATAAAAAATTAATTATTATTATTAATAATATCAACGAATTTTATTAAGTTATAATTTAAAAATTTCAATTTGTTTTAAAATTTGATGGAGATAAAATGAAAAAGCAGAATATCATAATTATTGTTATTACTTTTCTAGCTTTGATAATAATAACTGGAAATTTACAAAGCCAGCAATTGATTACACCCGAAAAACTGATGTCTTTGAAACGCATTTCAGGAGTAAAACTTTCTCCTGACGGGAAAAACATTCTACTGACAGTATCCACTCCGAGTATTCAGGAAAACAGCAGTGTTTCAGACATATATCTATTGCCTTCTGCAGGGGGAGAAATGAAAAGACTGACTTACTCAGGCAAAAGGAATTACAATGGATTCTGGTCACCTGATTCTAAAAAATTCTGTTTTATTTCTGACCGCAACACAAAATCGCAAGGATTTATAATGGATTTGGAGGGTGGAGATGCAAAGCAGGTGACTGAAATGGAAGACGGGATTGAATTCATTTCCTGGTCACCGAATGGCAAGTACCTTGCTTTTGTGTCAGATGTTAAAATGGAAAGGACAATCAACGAGATTCACAGTGATATGCCTAAAGCAAATGTAAGGGTTTATACAGATTTACCGGTCAGACACTGGGACGAATGGACAGACGAAAAATTCAGGCATTTGTTCACGCTACCACTCGACGGAAGCAAACCTATTGATTTAATGAAGGAAGATAAATTCGACACTCCTTTGAAACCTTTTGGTGGTGAAAGTCAGATTGCATGGTCAAGTGATGGAAACGAAATAGCTTATACCTGCAAAAAAGTAGCAGATTTTGAATCAAGCACTAATTCATCAATATTCACAGCACCGGCAAAAGGTGGCAAATCAATAAATATCACCATGGGAGAACCCGGCTTCAAATTTGAAGGTTTCGAAATGGACCCATTGTATTCGCCAAACGGTGTATTCATTGCATTCAAAAGTCAAAAGAGAGCAGGGTTCGAATCCGATAAAATTACATTGATGACGTACTCTCTGAAAACAGGCAGATATAATGACCTGACGGCAAAATTCGATAATTGGGTCGAAAATATTTGCTGGTCAGGAGATTCAAGATATATTTACTTCACTGCTGACAAAGAAGGAAAATCACAGATTTTCAGAGTTAGTGCAACAGGAGGCGAAATCGAAACAATTCTATCAGGTCCTTGCAATTACGGAGACAGGTTCTTGGCTGTCAGCCCTGATGATAAAACTATTTATTTCAGCAAAAGGGATTTCAATGGTCCTGAAGAAATTTATTCAATGCCTTTACTTGGCAAGGAAAAAACAATAAAACAGCTGACATTTGTAAATACAGATGCAATGAAAGATATTAAAAAAACAACTTTCGAAGAAAAATGGATAACAACTCGGGACGGGAAAAAACTTCATAGTTGGGTAGTTTATCCTCCTGATTTCGATAAAAATAAAAAATATCCAATGATTACTTATTGCCAGGGAGGTCCACAGCAGGCAGTAACTCCCCACTGGAGTTATGGATGGAACTTTTTATTAATGGCTTCAAAAGGTTATATTGTCCTTGCACCAAACCGTCGGGGATGTCCAGGATTTGGTCAGGCATGGGTTGATGCCATTTCTCAGGACTGGGGAGGAAAAGCAATGAATGACCTGCTTGATGCTACAGATTCAATGGCAATTCAGTCTTATGTTAACAAAGATAAAATGGCGGCTATTGGTGGTTCTGCCGGTGGATTTACGACATATTGGCTTGAAGGTAACCACAACAAGAGATTCAAAGCATTTGTCTCACATGCAGGAGTTTTCAACATCGAAAGCAAACACGGTTCCACTGATGAACTATGGTTTCCAAACTGGGAATTTGGCGGTACTTTTTTGAGCAAACAGGCGAGAGCACAATATTCAATGCATTCACCTCACATGTTTGCTGATAATTGGGATACACCAATATTAATATCAACCGGTGAGAAAGATTACAGGGTGCCTTATGACCAAAGCTTACAGGCATTTACTTTAGCTCAGGTGAAGGGAATACCTTCAGAGTTGATTTATTATCCTAACGAACATCACTGGATGGTTCATCCACAGGAACAAATCATTTGGTACAGAGAATTTTTCAATTTTCTTGATAAATATTGCAAATAAATTGTTAACAATCGCTATGAGACTTAATACAAAGGAAATAATAAAACAAGCAGTGGAATCAATTGATTTGACACAAAGGTCCTTGGAATTATTGAAGAAAAGATTTGACAGAAATTTTACGGATGCAGTAAAGTGTATTACTACAGCAAAGCAGGTGTTTGTGTCAGGTGTTGGTAAATCAGGTTTAATAGCACAAAAAATTGCGGCAACATTTACCAGCATCGGAGTTCCGTCTTTCTTTTTGCATCCTGTAGAAGCTTTACATGGCGATATTGGTATGGTTAGAAAAGGTGATGTTGTCATCTTGCTTTCAAAAAGTGGAACAACAGATGAATTGGTAAGGATTCTACCTTATTTAAAAAAAAGAAAAGTAAAAATTATATCAATTGTTACGAATACACAGTCTTTCCTTGCCAATAATTCTGATATTGTTTTAGAAGCATTCATTGAAAGGGAATCTTGTCCTTTTAACATTGCACCCACTACAAGTGCTTTGGTGTCTCTTGCTATTGGAGACGCACTTGCAGTTTGTGCAATGTCAATGAAGAATATGACAGTTGAGGATTTTGCACAAAATCATCCCCTTGGGCAGATAGGAAAAAATATCACAATGACTGTTGCTGATATCATGCATAAAGGAAAAGCTCTGCCATTGATTTTTACCCATTCAAGTATTAAAGATGCTCTTATTGAGATTACAGATAAATCGCTTGGGTGTGTTTGTGTAGTAGATAAAAATGGTATCTTGAAAGGAATAATTACTGATGGAGACATCCGCAGATTACTGAACAAGACCGACAATGTACATGGTCTGAAAGCAAGAGATATAATGACAATTAATCCGATAGCAGTAAAAAGAGAAACATATCTCGGTGAAGCACTTTCGATAATGGAAAACAGGAGCAGTCAGATTAATGTTCTGCCAGTAATTAGTTCTTCAGGAAAATGTATTGGCGTTATTCGTTTGCACGACATAGTAAGAAGTGGCTTATAATATTATTCCCTGCTCTATTTTCTATCTTCTTTTTTCTATTTTCTATTTCCGGTACTGTACCGGAGGAGGGATTTGAACCCCCGACACATGGATTATGATTCCATTGCTCTAACCAACTGAGCTACTCCGGCGGTTATAGAAGATAGAAAATAGAAAAAAGAAGATAGAAAGGAATTACAAAAATAAGAAAATTATGAGAGATAGCAAGTAAAAATCAAGAAGTTTCAAGTATCTTTTTTATCTCGTCACGAAGATTTGCGGCTCTTTCGTAATCCTCATTCTTAATTGCTTTTTCTAACATACTTTGAAGGTGGTCAATTCTGGTTTTTGGCTTTTGTGATTGTTCGTCTTCTGCAATAAAATCTTCTTTTCCATCGGGTAATCCTTCATCGTCACTTTGCGGGACTATTCCTGTCTCTTCTAAAATGTCCTCACTAACATAAATCGGTGCATTGCAACGAACTGCCAAAGCAATAGCATCACTTGGACGTGCATCTATTTCTATACCCATATCTTCGAATATCAGCTTAGCATAAAATGTCCCTTCTTTCAATTCATTTATCAGTACTTCACTCAAAAAAGCACCGAATGAATCAATTAATGACTTCAATAAATCGTGTGTCATTGGACGTGGGGGTATTACTTTTTCCATTTCTAAAGCGATTGCCTGAGCTTCAAAAGCTCCGATTATTATTGGTAATCTTCTGTTGCCCTCCACTTCCTTTAGTATTAATGCATAAGCATTGTTACTTGCAGGACTTGCTGATAATCCCAATACACTTAGTTGAATTTTTTCCATTTTATTTTAAAAGATAATTTTCAATAATTTTTAATTAAAAAGACTTAATTATTCTGAAAATATTGCAAAATCAATTCTTGATTTCCCAGTAAAGTTCTTTTCTCAATCCTGCTGTCCAGTCTTCGTACATCTTCATCTTTTTGTATGCAAGTGCTCTTTGTTCAATCAACTTGTAATCTTCTTTCAAATCTGCCTTATGTTCAGAGATTTCTTTCTTCTTATAAATTATATGATAGGCAGGTTTGGAAGGGTCAACATTATAAGGTATTGGCTCAGAAATTTCTCCTTCTTTCAATTTCGATACAATTTCTCTGATATTGGGTGGAACTTCTTCCAAACCCATTTTCCCAAGATATCCACCAAATCCTTTCGATGTTGTTTCTTCAGAATAAATTTTTGCAAGAGATTCGAAGTCCTTACCACCGGCAACTGAATCTCTGATGGAATTTAAAAAGCCAATTACATATTTACGGTCATCCTCACTTTGTCCAACTCTGAATAATATATGTCTTGAAAGCACTGAATCTTTATTTTTATCAAGTGTTTGTATCAAGTGGTATCCAAACGGTGTTTCCACGGGCATTGATGTTTGCCCAGGCAATAATTCGAAAGCCGCTTTTTCAAATTCGGGAAGCAACTTTCCTTTAGATACCCAGCCAAGTTCTCCACCTGAATTAGCTGAACCAGGGTCCTGACTGTACCTTTTAGCAAAATCAGAGAACAAGCCACCTCTGACTATTGAGTCTCTTACTTTTTTTGCCAGTTC
>RCNQ01000348.1 GCA_003731675.1 Bacteroidetes/Chlorobi group bacterium ChocPot_Mid | reverse complement strand
CTCAGGTCTTGAAAGAGAATAATAATCCTCAGGTTTTTCTTTAAAATCCAATAAGTTTTGTACAGATTCCATATTAATAATTGTGTATTTTTAATCATACAAATATCGCTAAAAGCTTATTAATTGCAAATTAAATTCTTTTTTTCACGGATAAATCCACAAATATTTCAGTTTAATCGTTAGTTTATTTAATTTTGTAAGCTAAATTATAAATTTTTGAGAATAAGTTATGAATAAAGTTTTAAATAAGATTAAAGAAAAGAATATCATTGTTGGTGTTGTTGGTATGGGCTATGTAGGGTTGCCGTTAGCTTTAGAGTATGCAATACAAGGTGTAAAAACGATTGGTTT
The DNA here is from genome assembly GCA_003731675.1 of Bacteroidetes/Chlorobi group bacterium ChocPot_Mid. GTDB lineage: Bacteria > Bacteroidota > Ignavibacteria > Kapaibacteriales > UBA2268 > ChocPot-Mid. The sequence continues at coordinate 2,831 of RCNQ01000348.1, read as the reverse complement.
TGAACTGGATAGCAATAAAGTGGATTTATTGAACAAAGGAATTAATTACAATCAGGATATTGACAACAAACTCATCGAAAAAAGCACAAAGAATAAACTTTTATCAGCAACAACAGATTTTTCAAGGTTACAGGAGTGCGATGTTTTATTTATTTGTGTGCCTACTCCTTTTACTGTCAATAAAGACCCGGATATTTCATACATCATTAAAGCCGCTGAAGATATTCAAACATATTTGAAAAAAGGGCAAATAATTATTTTGAAAAGTACGACATTCCCCGGAACAACTCAAAAATATGTTTTACCAATACTTGAAAAATCTGGTTTACAAGCAGGGAAAGATTTTTATTTAGCATTTTCTCCTGAGAGAATTGACCCTGGAAATAAATTCTGGAATACCAGAAATACACCGATTGTTGTCGGTGGGATTAATGAAGAATCAACAAAACTTGCAGTTGAAGTAACAAAAATAGCAATTGAAAAGGTCGTTCCTGTCAGTTCACCTTCAATAGCTGAAATGGAGAAATTACTGGAGAATATTTTTAGAAGTGTGAATATTGCTCTTGTTAATGAATTGGCACAACTATGCGATAGAATTGGAGTAAATATCTGGGAGGTGGTCGAAGCCGCATCAACAAAGCCATTCGGGTTTATGCCTTTTTGGCCCGGTCCAGGAATTGGGGGGCATTGTATTTTGATAGACCCGTATTATTTATCCTGGATGGCAAGGGAATATGATTTCGAAACTAAGTTTATAACTCTTGCCGCAGAAATTAACGAGGATATGCCATTTTACGTTCGTTCAATGATAGTTAAGGAAATAGCCAAACAACCTGTTACTTTGGAAAATGCAAGGGTTTTGTTACTTGGAATGGCATTTAAAAAAGATGTTGATGATTTAAGACATTCTCCTGCATTGAAAGTCATGGAATTATTATTGCTCGAAGGTATAAAAAATGTCTCTTATCATGACCCTTATATTCCTCAAATAAAAGTTAATGGACAGAAGTTTGATTCTGTAAAAAATCTGACATCAAAATTAATTAAGAATTACGATATTGTTGTGGTTACAACAGACCACTCAGTTTTTGATTATGAAATGATTGCAAAAAATGCCAAATCAATAATTGATACACGTAATGCATTTAAAAATGTAAAAAATAAAAAGAATGTTGTTTTGCTTGGTGATGGAAAGTAATTACAGTCAAGAGTTAAAATTTAAAATATAAAATGATGATTAAAAAGATTATTTCTGTTGTTGGGGCAAGACCCAATTTTATGAAAGTTGCTCCATTAGACCGAGCTTTTAAATTACACAATGGTTTTTTTGAACATCAAATAGTACATACAGGTCAGCACTATGATGTAAATATGTCAGATGCTTTTTTCCATGACCTTGAAATGCCGCAACCGACATATTTTCTTGGTGTGGGTTCAGGCTCTCATGCTGAACAGACAGCGAAAATTATGCTTGAATTTGAAAAAGTATGCATTCAAGCTAAACCTGATTTAGTAATAGTCGTTGGTGATGTGAACTCAACAATAGCTTGTGCTCTTACAGCAATAAAACTTGGTATTAAGGTAGCCCATGTTGAAGCAGGGCTAAGAAGTGGTGACAGGTCAATGCCTGAAGAAATCAATCGTATAGCAACTGATTCTATTTGTGATTATTGCTTTGTAACTGAACAAAGCGGTTATGATAATTTGATTAAGGAAGGGAAAAACCCTGACAGTATCTTTTTAGTAGGAAATACTATGATTGATTCACAATATTTTGCTATAGAGAAAGCAAAAAAATCAGAGATTCTGAGTAAATTAAATTTGATTGCAAAAGAATTTATTCTTGTTACATTACATCGTCCTAGTAACGTAGATGCTCAAGAACAACTTAGAAGTATTTTAGAAATATTTTCTGAATTTTCATCACAAAGGAAAATTGTGTTTCCTGTTCATCCCAGAACAAGAAAAAATATATCTCAATTTGGTTTGGATGATTTAGTGGGAAATAATCAAAATATAAAATTAACAGAACCATTAGGATATATTGACTTTTTATGTTTGATGATGAATTCAGATTTTGTCCTTACCGATTCAGGTGGTATTCAGGAAGAAACGACAGCTTTAAGTGTACCCTGTATAACAGCCAGGACAACTACTGAAAGACCTGTTACATTAATAATGGGGACAAATAAATTAATTAAACCTTCTCCCGATGAAATCAGAAAAACAATTCAGGAGTTTATTCGTGGTGAAAGACCAACTGCTAAAGAACAGGTGCCTCTTTGGGATGGTCATGCTTCAGATAGAATAGTTAAAAAGCTAAGAGAGATAATTTAGTATGAATTTGTTTTTAGTTTATTAAATTATATGTCTTGTCTTGGTAGCTCGATTGCAAATGTTGTCCCTTTATTAGGCATACTATCTTTAACATAAATTTTACCATTATGATATTCCTCAATGATTCTTCGGCAAAGACTTAAACCTAATCCCCAGCCCCTTTTTTTGGTAGTGTAACCTGGGAAGAATACTTGTCTCTTTTGTTTTTTGGTCATTCCTTTTCCTGTGTCGGAAACTGTAATGGTAATGAACTTTTCAGAACTGTCTTTCATGGTAATAAGTACTGTCCCATGTTTGTTCTCAATGGCTTCAGCGGCATTTTTTAGAAGATTTTCAATTACCCATTGAAACAAATCCACATTGATTTCTGCAAATATGTTTCTGTCGAGGTTTCTTGATATCTTAACTTTTCTTCCAAGGTGCGGCAATCTTTTTTCGAAGTATTGGCACACTGTTTCTATAATAACATAAAGGTTTTCAATTTTCTTTTCAGG
>RCNQ01000075.1 GCA_003731675.1 Bacteroidetes/Chlorobi group bacterium ChocPot_Mid | reverse complement strand
TTTGAAGGAAATTATTAAAATTTTGCATAAATTATTTTAGATTTAATTATATTTGATTTATATTTTGTTGATTATTAAGGAAAATGAATGGCAGTAGAAAAGTATTCGGTGATAATAGGAACAGGCTCATATATACCTGAGCGTATAGTAAAAAATGAGGATTTTCATTCACACGTATTTTTTGAACCTAACGGGAAAATTCTCGATAAACCTATGAAGGAAATCACCGATAAATTCGAGGAAATAACAGGGATAAAAGAGAGAAGATACGTAACAGATGACCTGACAACTTCGGATATCTGTTATTTTGCGGCAGAAGAAGCTGTGAAAAGTTCTAAGACAGACCCTGAGAGTCTGGATTATATTATTTGTGCTCATAATTTCGGAGATGTGCGGATAGGCAACCGACGAAGTGACTTGGTTCCGAGTATAGCGGCGAGAGTGAAAAATAAACTTGGAATAGTTAATCCAAAGACTATAGCGTTCGACTTACCGTTTGGTTGTCCCGGCTGGTTGCAGGGAGTTATTCACGCAGACAGCTTTTTTAAAGCAGGAATTGCAAAAAGGGCATTGGTGATTGGTGGAGAGACTTTGTCAAGGGTTTCAGACCCGCATGACAGGGATTCGATGATATACTCAGACGGAGCAGGTGCAACAATTTTGGAAGCACAGGACACAGGAGGAGAAGCAGGAATACTTGCTCATGCGAGCCGTTCGGATACAAAGGAACATAGTGTTATGCTTCACATGGAAAGGTCGAGCAATCCCGATTATCCCGAGAATGATTTGTTCTTGAAAATGCAGGGACACAAGCTATACAAATATGCATTGCAGACTGTACCTGAGCTTGTCAAGGAAAGCATTGACAAAGCAAAACTTTCGATTGACAACATTAAAAAAGTGCTTCTTCATCAGGCAAATGAGAAAATGGATGTAGAGATTTTAAAAAGATTATACGATTTGTATGGATATAAGGAAATAATGAACGACTTTATTAAAAAGGTGCTTCCAATGTCTATATCCTGGCTTGGGAACAGTTCGGTTGCAACAATACCAACTTTGCTCGATTTGATTTTGAAAGGATTTTTTGAAGGGCATAATTTGAAGAGTAAGGATATTGCTGTTTTGGCATCAGTCGGAGCGGGAATGAACATTAATTCTGTTGTTTACAAATTTCCCTAAAATACTTTTTGCCAGAATTGTTAATTTTAAATTGTTAATAGGAAAAGATGGGAATATCATACAAAGATTCAGGCGTTGACATTGAAGCCGGCGATGAGACAGTAAGAAGAATAAAACCTTTGGTACGTTCGACATTCAACGAAAAAGTTCTTACCGATATAGGTCTTTTTGGGGGATTTTACGATGGGGTTTTTCCTGAGTACGAGCATCCTGTTTTGGTAGCAAGTACAGATGGAGTTGGGACAAAACTGAAGATAGCTTTTGCTACTGATAAACATAATACGGTTGGTCATTGTCTTGTGAATCATTGCACCGATGATATTCTTTGCTGTGGTGCGAAGCCCTTGTTTTTTCTGGATTATTTTGCAGTCGGAAAACTTGAACCACAGGTTGCTGAAAAAATAATCGAGGGATTTGTTGATGGATGCAAGGAAAATTCCTGTGCTCTGATTGGCGGTGAAACAGCAGAAATGCCGACAATTTATAACGATGGTGAATATGACATATCAGGTACTATCGTAGGAGTAGTTGACAAGAAAAATATTGTTGATGGGAAAAAGATAGAAACTGGTAATGTAATGATTGGCTTGCCTTCAAGCGGTTTGCACACAAACGGATATTCTCTTGCGAGAAAAGTGCTTTTGGAGAAATATAAGGTTGATGATTTTGTTGAGGAACTTGGCACTACCGTCGGAGACGCACTGCTGGCTGTTCACAAGTCATATTTGAAATATGTTCATCCGTTGGTTGAGAAGAATCTGTTGAACGGGATTTCGCATATAACCGGCGGAGGTATTGTCGGGAATACATCGAGAATAATTCCCGAAGGACTTGCAATGAATATTGACTGGAAAAGCTGGAAAGAACTGCCTGTCTTTTCGTTAATCCGAAAATTTGGCAATATCGAAGAGAGTGAAATGCGTCACGTGTTCAATCTTGGTATCGGTATGATATTGATTGTTGACAAGCTCAAAGCAGATGAAGTTCTTGGGGAGCTAAAACCAGAAAATCCTGTAGTTATTGGTGAGATTGTTAAATCTTAGCCAAAAGCTGAAAAGAGAACATATTTCATTTTATAGTTTCACATAAATATTTTAAATATTTTTGTGAAAAATGAAACTTTTTGCAATCTCATGTGTTATACATATATTGTAATGACAAATTTGGGAAAACTATGAAATATTTATACTCGATTTTCAGTTTTCTATTGCTCTTGGCTACAAATCTTCACAGCGAAGACTTTGATGTCAATTCTTTGCCCAAACTACTTGGTTCAAGCAATGCAGGCACAGAGTTTTATTTTACATTTGTACCTGGAATTGAAACTTCTTGCTGTGACTTGAAGTTATACATATCTTGTAATATACGGACTAAAGTGACAGTAGAAGTACCTTCCAAAGGTTATACAAAAACTAAATATACGATTCCTAATGAAATAATCGAATTCACGTTAGCACCTGCAGTTGGTCAGGTGTACAGAAAAATTGAAAGAGATATCCCTAAAAGGGATAGTGTATGGGAAAAAGCAGCAGTTCATGTGATAGCCGATGATCCAATTATTTGTTATAGCGCAAAAAGGTATCAATATAATGGTTCTGGATTTTTAAACTTACCTGTTGATATTTTAGGAAATGAATATCTGATATCTGCATATAATGATCCAGGTAACAATACAAATATGTTCTTTCCAGCTTACGCAGGAATTTCAGCAGTTTACGATAACACAGAAATACAATTTATTATGGGTGGAACTGAGAATTCAAAAACTTCAGGTGGATTATTGCCAGGTAATGATACAATATATTTTTTGAATAAAAGTGATGTCTTATTAATCTCCAGTCTTGGTAAACTTTCGGACCTTAGCGGTAGCAGAGTAATATCATCAAAACCAATATCCGTCGTTACAGGTAACTTTTGTGCTTTTATCACAGATAGTAATAGTAATTGTGATATAACCGAAGAAATGGAAATACCAACTTACGCATGGGGAGAGACATATCATGTAACTCCCATTTTTGGTAGAAAGAAAAATTCGATAATCAGGATATATGCCAAAAAACCGATGACAAATATTATGAGAGACGGTAAGTATTTAGGGACAATCAGAACTGCAGGTGGTATTGAGGGAGTTGGCTATTTACATTTACGTGCTGATGAAGGCGAACCAAGACCGATTGTTATTAGTGGTGACAAACCGATAAGCGTAACTCAATACAATCCCGGTACAACTGATGATAGTGTCACGAGCGACCCGTTTCAGATGACACTATTGCCAACTGAACTTTACCAACGAGAAATTATTTTCCATACACCGGGCATCAGAGGAGGTTATGGATTTCCTTACAATTACATAAATCTTTGTTATGAATCTGATGGATTCGGAAATATACCTGATGATATTGAAATAGCATTTTATAATTATAAAGATTCTGTATTCGAGTGGCACAGATTAAAAGATACATTAGGTACACAAGGTCAACCCTTCTATAAAAATTTTGGAGACCGTCAGTTTTCCTTTACTACTTTCTTATTGCCCGGAGATGGTGTATATAAAATTCGGGCAGAAAAGCCATTTCAGGCATATATGTATGGTTTTTCAAGCTATGATTCCTATGGTATGCCTGCGTCTGTTTATCTCGATTCAGTCAAATATAATGACAGACCAAAAAAGCCGGAGAAGAATTATTTTGAGATTTTTCCTAATCCTGCTACAGATGAATTAACAATCAGAACAAACATTGGCTTTGAGCAGGAATCACGTATTGAGATTTTTGATTTGTTAGGCAAACTGCTTTATTCTGAATCTGAATTATTCCGAATTAGAACAGATAAGAAGATAGACCTGCGAAGTTTCTCGAGTGGAGTTTATTATATTCAAATTTCAACTGGTAAGGAAGTTTTTACAGAGAAGTTTTTTGTGGTTAGGTAGTCATTCATCCTTCGACGGGTTCAGGATGACAGGGAAAATTTTAAATTTAATTATTAATTGTGAATTATTAATTCCTATATGCCTTATCTCTTTTTGAGACTTTATAAATTGTTATAATTTGGTCTTAGTCGCTAATGGTGTACAATACACGAAAATCTCCAACTCTGATACGGTATCCTTCAAATACTTACAATTTGGTGCAAGCTCTGGGTCTTGGATTACCTTTTAATTTTTCTATAGAATCAATGATTTTGAGAGAATCTGTCTTATTGACACTCTCGATTTGTTTCTTGACCTTATTTTCAATAATGATTTCGTACATTAAGTATGTTTTGCTTTGATTTCTGCAACAAACTCATCCCATAATATAAATCCCTCAGATTCCTTGATAGCTTTTGCTAATTCAAGAGAATCTTCCAGTGTTTCCAGATAATCCTGAAGCCGGATGAAATCCTTTTTTTTAAATAGAACACCGGTGAGTTTACCGGACTCATTAACTATTTTTTGCGGGACAAATTGTACCATAAAATCCTCATTAATATTGTTTTCAAATTAAACGAAATTTGATAATTTTAATTGTGAATCGGATTCCTAATTTCCAGAACGGCAATCGCCTCAACATGAAACGTATGTGGAAACATATCAACTGGCTTGACAGATACAACATTATATATTTCCGAAAGCAAAGCACAATCCCTCGCTTGTGTCGTGGGATTACAACTGACATAAACGATTCTGTTTGCTCCGATTTCCAGCAAATGATTCAGCAAATTTGCATGCATACCTGCTCTTGGCGGGTCAATAATAATTACATCCGGTTTTGGTAGCACAGATAACAATTCAGGAATTCGCTTTTCGTGTAAGTCAGAACAAATGAAATTCGCATTAACTATTCCATTGCTATTTGCATTATTTCTTGCATCTTCGACAGAACCTTCGAACATTTCAATGCCGATAATCTCTTTGCATTTCTTTGAAGCAGGCAAGCTGATTGAACCCGTTCCGCAATATAAATCCCAAACGGTATCTGTTGGTTTCAAATCTGCCCTATTGATTATCTCTGCAATGAAGTTATTTAGTTGCTTTGAATTAGTCTGGAAAAATGAATACGGTGAAATTTTGAAATCAATTCCTAAAATATTTTCAGTTATATAATCATTCCCTTTTGTTATTATCGGTTTTTCGGTAGCAACAGGTGAGCGGGTTGCATTTACAGCTCTGCCGACAACCGAAATCTTGTTGTCATTTTTTGCAAATTCATTATCATACCAATCAATGTAAGCTTGCTCTTCATCATTATGAACGGAATTAGTTATTAGGATAACCATTATTTCTTTACTCGCAACAGTTGAGCGGATAATCAGATTACGTAGAAATCCTTCATTGGCACGGCTGTCATAAGCTGTTACATTACAATCAATTGCTTTAGATTTAATAATCTTCAATATATCATTGCCATACTCATTTTGAATATGACAGCGCTCAACATCTAATACTTTGTCAAATCTTCCGGGAATATGCAAACCGAGTGCGAAGTCTTTATTTGAAATGTCATTAGAAGAATTGATTTCATCACTTGTCAGCCACCTTGAGTTACCGAAAGAAAATTCCATTTTATTACGGTAGTTGAAAATTTCAGGAGAAGGCAAAGTATCTTCAAACTGAGCCACTTCGATTTTTCCGATTCTTTGAAATGCATCGAGGACGTGTTGTTTTTTCCATCTAAGTTGTTCATTGTAATCGAGATGCTGCCAGGAACATCCACCGCAAATGCCGAAGTAACCGCATTGTGGTTTTACTCTTAAAGGTGACGGTTCAAGTAGTTCAGCGAGTTCGCATTCGATATGATTTTTCTTTTTTCTTCTGACCTGAGCGTTTACTTTATCACCAGGGACAGCACCTTTAACAAAGTAAACCAAGCCCTCTTTTCTTGCGATGGAAATGCCTTGAAAACCAATGGCTTCGATATTTAATTGAACAATTTCGTTCTTTCTTTTCATTAATATTTTCTTAAATTTATGACGTAAATATTTGACAAAACTACGAAATAAAATCCGAAGAACTGATTTTGAGAGATAATAATATGAATTAAATCAAGGAAAGGTGAAATTACTTTAAACTTACAAAGTTTTCCACAATTACAGGAGATAAAGGCAAAATAAAAATAAATTTTACTAAGTAATTGAATAAAAGTAAATTATAATCGTCTGACAAAACAAAAAATAAATTGGTTATAAACATAAAAAAGTAAAAATTTGCTTAAACTAAAAAAATTTATTAATTTTGTAGTCCAGGTATTTTCAAATTATTAAAATGTGATAATATGGCAGTAGCAAGAAAAAGGTCAAGAAGAGCAAAATACATAACTCTTTACTCACCATTTTTGATGAGAGAGACCAAACACGAATTGATTGGAGAACCTATTGAAACAGATAAGGGAAGACACCAATGGGCAAGATGCACAAGGAGTCGTCATTCGCAGTTGATTAACTTAGATGCAATCGATGAAGAGAATGACAAATCGAAAGCTGTAATTCACATAACACGTGAAGACGCAAGAAAATACACACCAAGAGAAGAGTATCAGATTGGTGATGTACTTTTTCATTCTGTATGGGATGATGTGGGAATCGTAAGAGCCAAGGAAGTTACAAGCACAGGTGGTCATGCGATAATAGTGCAGTTCGAGAAAAACAGTGAGAAAAGATTAATAGAAAATTATCAAAAATAAATTTTAGAAAGGATGAGAATTTAATGATTGGCGTAACAATCCAGACAAACGAAAACATTGACAGAGCTTTAAGAAGATTCAAGAAAAAATACGAAAGAAGCGGAGTTCTAAGAGAGTTCAAAAAGAGAACTGCATTCTCAAAACCATCAATCGAAAAGAGAATGGCTCGTTTGAAAGCAGAACGCAGACAGCACAGAGCCGTAATGGAAGAAGAATAAGATTTCTTTTAAATATTGAATATAAAAAAGACCTGTTGCCATTAAGCAACGGGTTTTTTTTGTAAAAGATATTAAGCTCAATGACGATTTTATTTTTATTATCTTAATTTTTTCGTAATTTAGATTTTTGAAAACCTGTAAGCTATTGCTTATATAATATTTCAATAGTTATTAAGGACAAAGTGGACAAAAGAATAAAAATATTATTTACCGAGACAGAAATTGTTAGCAAAATCCAATCGAAATTACCAAAATTATTTCATTTGGCGGAACTGGAAAGCTCAAGAGCAGGAAAGATTGGGATGGAAGTTGGTAGTCTTAGGGAACGTATTATTGTTGCATTGTTGATATATAAATTTGGTGAGACAAACATAAAAACCGATATTCCTATAACTCAATCTGAGGTTGATGTATTGTTATTCAATAATCCAATTTCAATAAAAACAATAACAGGAAACAGTTTTTCAGGTATTAAATTAGTATGGACAGTTGATGCAGTTAGTGCAATGGCTTTTAAAGAACATTATAAACCAAGTTGCGATATGTTACTCGTTCAGATAAATTGGAATGGTGTTGGTGGATTTTATTATATACCAAAAGATGTCCAAACAGAAGTCTTTAACTATTTTGGTAAAGACAAGTATATCAAACTCCCTAAACCCGGGACAAATCCTCGTGGAGCAGAAATATCATCATCAGCTATGAAGGAGTTGATTAAACATACAAAGACTTATAAAATTCCTATTGAATGGAAAAAGGAAAAAATGAATTTCAATGCTTTTAACAGATGGGTGGAGTTATGGCAAGAGAATTAGTAATTTCAAAAAAAGGTACAAAAACAAGTTCGTTTGGCACTACCGGTAGAATAAATCATGATTCTTCCAAATTTTATAATTCAAAAATATCCTTGTCCCAAAATCTTGTAAGAATAGAAGGTTATCAAGAAAATCAATTACCTCTTCCATTAGTTAATAAAATAATTTTAGGAAATTCAGAAAAAATGTCAGAAATTCCTGATTGTTCAATTCATTTAATGATTACATCACCACCTTACAATGTAACAAAGGATTATGATGAAGATCTAAGTTTGAAAGAATATCTGAAATTATTAAATAATGTTTTCAGTGAAACATACAGAGTATTGGTCAATGGTGGGCGGGCATGTGTAAACATAGCTAATATCGGAAGGAAACCGTATATACCTTTTAGTGATTATGTCTCAAAAATGATGCTCGAGATAGGATATAATATGAGGGGTGAAATAATCTGGAACAAAGGAGCTGGTGCAGGTATTTCAATGGCTTGGGGTAGTTGGCAATCAGCTTCCAATCCTGTTCTAAGAGATGTTCACGAATATATTTTGGTTTTTTCGAAAGGAGATTACCAAAGAAAACAGAATGGCAATTCCAACACAATAAGCAAAGAACAGTTTATGGAGTGGACTAAATCAATTTGGACTATTAATCCTGAATCTGCCAAAAAGGTTAACCATCCAGCACCTTTTCCTGTTGAATTACCCTATAGATTAATTCAACTTTATTCATTTAAAGATGACATTATACTTGACCCGTTTATGGGAAGTGGGACAACAGCAATAGCAGCAATAAAATCAGAGAGAAAATACATAGGTTACGAAATTAATGAAGAATATTTGAAAATTGCTGAAAAGCGAATAAAACCCTTCAAATCTCAGGGGAAGATGTTGTGAGTGAAAAATGAAAGATTGTGTTTTTCCTTAATCTCCTTTGGGGTTTACTGTGTTGCCTTCAATCATAAGGACTGTGGTTTTTTCTTTGGCACGTGTGCGATGCTCTACCCCGCGTGGTACTGTGTAGCCTTGATTGGGCATTAGTTCATAGGTCTTGTCTTCAACATCGAGAAATAATTTACCGCTGATGACATAGAAAAATTCGTCTTCGTTGTCGTGGTGGTGCCAGTGAAATTCTCCTTCGAAAATGCCGAGACGGATTAGTGAATCATTAACTTCTGACAAAGTAAAATTTATCCATTTTTCGGTTGTGCTGTTAACGATTTTGTCAATGTCTATGACCTGATTATGCCCGATTATTTTTGTCATTAATTATTAAAATTAATATTAAAATTCTTCTTTTTCTTCAACGGCTTTTTTTTCAAATACAATTATTTTTCCCATATTGTTGATATTCCCTTTTTTACCATCCTTTTCTTCAAGCCGTAAAAAATGACATTGTAAGGAATCATTTGGATTTACACTAATCAGACAATCAACATTGACGTAAACAGAATCAGCAAATGCAGGGCAGTTGACCGATACTTTTCCATCAATAATTACATTATCATTCTCCCCGGGAATTTCGCCACTGACCCAAGTTGTTGGTTCGCACCAGTTGCCACCTTCTTTGGTTGAGCGTATTTCTTTTGTGGAAACAGTTGTCAAAAAGACAAGTAAAAAGATTAGCGTTAATGACATTGCTCTTTTTGCAACGAGTGAATCGAAATGATTTGAATTTTTGTTCATCTCAGCACCTTTAGATTTTTATGAATAATATTACAAAAATAATTAATAATATTGTTCCATAAAAACTTTTTTTACTTTATACCCATTCGTAAAGCATTGCGGCAAGGTAGTAACCTGCTCCAAAACCAATAACAATACCTTTTGTATCTGAATTTTTGTTTTTACTGTCTTCTTTGAAATAGCTGTCCAAAATGAAAAGACAACTTGGTGAGCTGAAATTGCCATAAGCTTCGAAAAGTTCCATTGACCTTTGAATCTGCTCATCACTCAGTCCCATGATTTCTTCTTCTTTGAATTGCTGAAGAATAGGGCGACCTCCCTGATGGATAGACCACTCCCTGATGTCATTTTTTGTAATATTATTTCTTGCCAGCAATGGTTTAAGTACGAGACTGCTGACCAATCCCGGCATAACGCTTTTGACATTATCGCCTACAAGGAATCTGCCGTTGTTCATTTTTATTTCCGCACCATTACGGTAAGCAGTTTCGATATCGACTACTTTTATCAATTTGCCTTTGAATCTCTCTTTCATTGATTCAGGAATGACTAATAGACCTGCGGCTCCGTCTGAGAAAAGAAGATTTGCCTTCAGACTTGCTGTAAATTCAGGGTCTCTTGGGTCCATTACGGGATTGCAAAGCCAAGAGCATTGGTCAAAGTTGTAAACGATTGCCGCTTTGTCGTGGGTTTTGCAATAGTTCATTGCTGATTTCAGTGAGAAAAATGATGCGGCACATCCAAGGTAAGGTAATTCCTCAGGTGGTGCATCAAGATTCAAATGTGTCGCCTCTGCTACTCTGCAAGACAGATTCGGCAGGTAGTCAATATGCGATGTTACGTTGTATGATACACTTAAAAAACCCACCTCTTCTGCTTTGACAAATTGCAAAAAGTGTTCAACCATTTGCTGTCCCCACTTTTCAGGATGATATTCTTCTTTTGCGAGTGCTTTTTCGGGGAAAGTATCACCTGAAAGTATAAAAGGTCTGTTTTTTATTCCGATGCTTTTCAATGCTTTTTTTGCAAGACGATAAACCAAATCTCCTGCTTTTTCAACAGGATAAACAAACTCTGCCACTACGTCTGCAGGGTAAAGCTGAGGCAATATCGTATGTACATCTGCTATATATATATTTTTATCATTATTCATTTTATCTTTTTCCGATTAGTTCTTCTTATTAAGACGTTTAAGTCTTAGCTAAAGTCTTATTTGTAACTATTTCATTACACTTATTTTATGGGTGCTAACTCCTTTTGAAGTTTGTAGCTGAACAATATAAATTCCGCTTGTCAAATCACCAGTCCCAAAATTGATTCTGTAATTTCCTTTGTCTAAAAATTTATTTGCCAAGACTACTTTTTCTTTACCTGTTATATCTAAAAGTTTTATGCTTATATGCTCAGTCTTTTTAATTGAGAAATCAATATATGCTTCATCTTCAGCCGGATTTGGATAGATTGATATGATTTCCCCTGAATTATAATCCTCTTCAACTCCAACAGGTCCGATACTGAATTCATTCTCACTCATTGTGCTGAATGTCGGCTTCGAGATACTTGTTACTCTTATTTTGTAATCACTCCCCTCTGCAATCATTTTCGGTATCACCCAGGCGTATGCATTAGTTGTCGTGAAAAATGTATCTCTTATCACTGAATGGAATACTCCCCCTTTATAAAGCTCTATCCTCACAGTATCCATAGTGTTTTTCTCCCACCGGATTATATTCTTTGTTGTGTCATTCACGAAATGCTCACCTCCGTTTGGTCTTAGCATTTTTATATATGGTTCTTTCAAAGTGAATGACCACACATCACTCCACCCACTCTTTCCGTCTTCATTTTCTCCTCTTGTTTTCCAGTAATATGTTTTTCCCATTTCAAAATCATCATATTTCTTTAGCGATGATAACAACCCCTTTTCATCTTTCACAATATTTTCGAAATTAGGGTCGGTAGCTACAACCAAATCTGAACTTCTTGCGTAACCAATAAGAGACCATTTCAGTTGTACAGGAAGAGTCCCGTTCACATTCTCGCCATTTTTTGGAGATGTCAGTTTTGGTGTCAGTGCTTGTCTTGTTTCGTAGGGGAAACCAATCACATATTCACCAAACTTGTTATAAGCTACGAATTTCAACTCAGACGTTTCAGCATCATATTCAGTTGCAACAGGGATAAATTTTCCCTGACCAATGCTATCTCGATAATACACAACTGCACTTTCGGGCTTTTTAACAGAGGCTAAAATTTTTGTGTCGAAAGATACATAGCACTTAAAATCTCCGATAAACTGCGTTGTAATTTCATATCTCATAGGATAGAGTACAGGAGCTTTGCCTACAAAATCGCAATTTACTGGTGGGCATTCGTACCTCTTGACTACCATAAAATTATAAATAAAAGAATCCATCCTTTCGAAATTCACTTTCACCCCAGTCTCTTTACCATCTTTATTGAATGTATAGTTATTTCCTTCGAGCACTTCTTCGAGCATAACCGAGGCAACCGGCTGGCACATATTCGTATCGAATTTATATGACCTGTAGCTTAGCAAATACGATGGCAGTGAGAGCTCAAAAACAACTTCATTGTTTGGAGTTACTTCTGAGAGTGTTCTTTGATGTTTGCTACCTACCAATGCCCAGCTAATCAAAGTATTACCGTTCGCAAGTCGTTGTGCGGCACCACCAAAACTTGTAGTTATATCAGGATTATTCCTGTATTCCCAAACCAGTTTGCAGGTCTTATTAACTTCATCGAGTTCATATTCAACAGCTCTTGAGTAAGCTGGTGTTTTGCGTATCCCATTATCAAAGAGCAATAAATTTCCGTTTGGGAGACGATGTGCGTAATGCTGAAAGTTGAAATAATTTGGTGCATTTTCGGGATGTTCATTGATAAATGTGAACTCATTATGCTTTCCTCCAAGTCTCCAGATAAATTCACCTGTTGTTCTGCTGACTTTAACGATTTCGTTTGTTGTCGGGAATGAGAAGATGTAATTGCCGTCCCAATCAGGAAAACCTGAGTTACCTCTTGCCTGGTCGAAAGTATTGGCTTGTAAGGCATAAGGGACAAAGTCATCAAGGGACATCTGGTCTAAACTTCGCCATTGGAAGACTACATTCTTTTGAGCATCAAGCTCCTGGTATATTGTCCCGATTACCCTTGAGCTTGGGTTTGCATTATATTTTTCCGAAAGGTCCATCATTACGGATTCCCAAGCGTTAATAAAGTAATGACCATTGGGAAGAATCTGGAATTCGTGAAAGTCAGCAATATAGCCGTTTCCACACTGGATACTGTCGAGTATGTTTCCTTGCGAATCACCTATATCATGCATA
>RCNQ01000074.1 GCA_003731675.1 Bacteroidetes/Chlorobi group bacterium ChocPot_Mid | reverse complement strand
ACCTCTACAGTGTCAAATTTAACTAATGTGTCCCCAACAAAACTAATCTTTTTAACAGCATTTGTACCTGTGCCTGTCAAATTTACTTTCTGAATTTTTATATCAGCGTTACTGTAGATAACCAGTTCTGCCTGACGTAAGCCCTCCTTCAAAGGATTAAACTTCACTCTTAAAGTTTTGCTTTCATTAACAGCCATTTTCCCATTTACCGGAAATGTTATTCTGAATTCCTCTTCATAAACACCATTGCCTAAAATAATTTTTGTACTGTCTATATTGATGTTCATATTTCCGGTATTTGTAAGAGTAACTGTAATAGTCTTCGATTTATTCGCTTCTACATCCCCAAATGCAATCGTCCCGCTTGGGTTAATTTGTAATGTCTTTTTTGCATTATCTGGCATATACTCGAAATCAAGATATGTTAACTCCGTTTCACCGCTCCAGATTCTGCATTCACCAAATTCACCGTATGCCGCTCCAAAAGACACTGTCGAATACTTCTGGCTTAAAACGGGTTGCCAGCTTTGTCCGTAATCCTTAGAAGAATAAATCTCTCCACCACTACATAGTGCAATTATCAAAGTCGCATCTTTAGGTTTGTACAAGTAAATTGGACTTACACCAAGAGTCTTCCCAAAATTAAATCTATCAGTAGTCCAGTTGATTCCTCCATCCCATGTCACAGCAAGTTTCCTCTCAGCGTCATTCTGACTGTTCCCATAAACAGCTACCCCAATATTCCCATCGAGAAATAATATTTTATGAATATACCCATTTGACTTAACGGTAACAGATTGCCAGTTTTTCCCCCTGTCCCTGGTAAATATTACTCTGCCTTTGTTTGTACCAAACCAAAAATTGTTGCCTAAACCAAAAGCACAACCTGCGTATCCTGATTCTCCTGATAAAACACTTGGTAACTTATTTGATTTTGCCCAACTTTGTCCACCATTTGTTGTAATACCAACTCCCCAACTTCCTCCTGAAGGGTCACCAGCAAAAATGCCTTCCAAATTATCAAAAAAGTAGATGTCATTAATAAAATTAGTTATTGAACTAACGTCCTGAGATATCCAACTTTGTCCTGCATTTTCTGACTTAATGATGTTTGTTGGGTTTCCACCCGTACCTGCATAAAATGTATTCTCATCATAAGAATAAAGACAATACAAAGGTCTTGGAGTTATCTGATTCGTATTATACCCGAAACTATTCTTATAAAAAATACCGTAACCCGTACTCTGTCTGGCTCCAGCAAGCATGATATTATCTTTTGATAAAGATAATGCAGAATACCACAAAGGTAAATCGGTTTCAGGAAATACATAGTTTAATGAAAATTTATTTTTTGTTTCGAGTTTAATTGGCAATTGAATTATCTCATAATCAACATAAGAATCACTTTCATACACCAATAATATATCAACTTTACCTTCATACCAGGGAGCACTTTCTAACAATCTTACAACCAAAGAAAATGTATCCCTGCCCATCTGCTCTATTGTACCTACATCAATCTGACTCACTGAAACAGATAAATATTTCTGTAAAGCACTTATTTTTACCTTTGTCCTTCTTGCTATCGAAAGGTAATTTGTTATCTCAATTGTAAAACTTGCAGGATTATAATCTGTCAAAACTTCAACTCCCTGAGATAATATTTGCGAAACAGAAATCCCTGGTATTTTCTCATAAGTAGGTAATTTGGTATTGTTATATGACATCGCATTATAAGCATTCACTCTACCATAATACATGGGTCTTAAAGTTGCATCCTTAGTAATTACATTTTCGGAAGTACTCCTAATTTGATGCATTATCTGCTTTTGAGACCAATCAGGATGTAATGCCTTCAATTGTCCGCATACACCTGCAACAACAGGTGATGACATAGACGTTCCACTAAGATATCCATATTTATTTCCTCCAGGCATAGTTGCATAAATATTGTCCCCCGGACCATAAACATCAACTAAATATCCGTAATTTGTAAACCATGCTTTCGAATCATCACTCCTTGTAGCTCCGACACAAAGTACATTTTCATATCCGGCTGGGTAACTATTACCATAATCAATATTTTTAAATGAATTCCCTGCTGATACTACAATTACAGACCCCATATTATAGGCAGTATTAATCAATTCCTGCTCTGCTGGTGACGAACCTGGTCCTCCCCAGCTACAATTTATAATTTGAGCTCCCATTTGTGCAGCATATAAAATTGCATCATAACCTCTGAAAATACCTGTCGAATTAGTTGCATCAGTACCACACTTTAAAGCCATTATCTTACATTTAAAGCCAGGTCCGGCAACTCCTTTACCGTTATTTCCTGCAGCAGCAGCACAACCTGCAACATGCGTACCATGATAATGTCCAGGTTTTGGGTCATTATCAGGTTTCCACTGTCCCTGAACTGCCTGAGAAGAAGTTATTGCACCAACAAAATCCCATCCAAGATAATCATCTATATAACCATTACCATCATTGTCTATTCCGTCATTAGGTATCTCTTTTTTATTTACCCACATATTCGGTGCTAAATCTTCATGTGTATATTCAATGCCCGAATCTGTTATGGCAATAATTATTGAACTATCCCCCTTAGAAATATCCCATGACTTAAAAGACTGCATTTTAGTCAAAGCCCATTGTTTACTGATTTCAGGATCATTGGGCGTAAAATCATTAAAATATCTCATAAATATTGGAACAGCATATTCCACGTCAGGATCCTTCATCAATTCTTTACATAAATCATAGGGGTCAATTTCTGCAGAATATGTTAGCTCATATATCCTGCTTATCCCATCCTTATCAAACTGCTTTAATGGTCCGTTTGCAAATCTGTCATAAGGAGCATCTACGCGAACTATGTTTTCTTGCCCCAATGATTTTTTCAGAATTTTGGATATTGCATTAAATCTATTATTTAATGAAAAGTAATTTTTCGTCTTAATATGTATCCGACCTGGCATGTATTCACTTTTTGGTAATTTCGGAATTGAATAAACCTTCCCGATACCTTTTTTCCCGTTTTCAACTTTATTGTCAACTACATAAATCCTATATGCTATTTCGTTACCAAAACCATCAGTAATTTTTTCATTACTCAAATTATTAAATGAATTTGTAGCTGAAAAAATCTTACTACACAATAAAATAAAAAATAAAAAAGTATAAAAACTTAATTTCATAAATTCTCCTTAATTAGATAAATATAGATATGTAACATAAGAAATAAAATAGATTTGACAAAATATTTATTCCTGAAATCAATTCATTTGCAAAAAATATTACAGAATTCCTAACTATCCTCCCATATCATATCAAAAACAATATATGATACAGGAATTAGTACTCCGCTGTAAGCTATCAAAATCTTAATATTAGAATCAATTTCCGAAAAAGTAGTTCCTTCAAAGGAAAATGTAGTCCCTTCTATACCGATTATTATCAAAGGTAATAAAACAGGAAAAGACAACACTGTAAATAATGAATTTTTTATTCCTGCTTTTGAAATAATTGCCGCTATTACTGTTGTTGCTGAACCTATACCAATACTTCCAAAAAAAATCAATACTATGAATTCTAAAGGACTCCTGATTATCAATTCACCGAAAAAAAATATAAACAATATGATTGCCAATCCATTCAAAGAAATTGAAAACAAAATATTATAAATTAATTTTCCAAAGTATATATAACTTGGTTTTGAACTCATCTTTAAAAAAAGTGACGTCTGAAGTTCCTCTTCTCTGACAAATCCTTTAGACAGCCCTGTCATTGAACCAAAAAACATAATTAACCACATCAAACCAGAATATAAAGAATTTTCTAATTTTCCACTACCAGTACCAAACAAAAGCATTGTTACAGAAGTTAAAATGAACAAACTGATAGCCGAAATACCATACCTACTCCTAAATTCACTTTTCAGGTCTTTCAATAGTATCGCATTTATTCTTTTAAGATGCAATTTCAAACGATTTATGAGTCTATCTTCAGGTAATTCAATATTCTCCATTAATCTTCTTTTTTCTTGTAGAATTCTTCCAATTTTCTGTTTAATTGTTCTACTTTCCTAATCAATTCAGGTAAGTTATTCAACGCTGCTTCGATTTTAAAAGCATGCAACCTTTCTTTTGTTGGACTTCCAAAATAAACACCTTTTTTATCAAGGGATTTAGCTACGCCTGATTGAGCAAGTACCACAACATCATCTACTGTTTCTAAATGACCTGCTAAACCCACCTGACCACCTAAACGATTCCGCTTACCAACTGTACAAGAGCCTGCCAATCCAACCTGACCTGCCATAGCACTGTTTTCACCAACCTTTACATTGTGACCAATTTGGCATAAATTATCTATCTTAACTCCTTTGGATATTATCGTGCTTCCAATAATCGCCCTGTCAATTGTCGTATTAGCTCCTATTTCTACATCATCATCTATTATTACATTACCCATTTGCGGAATTTTTTCATAACTCCCATCCTTATTCTCCAAATAGCCAAAACCATCAGAACCAATTACTGCTCCAGATTGAATAATGCATCTTTTACCAATCTTCGTATCATTACAACATATAACCCCTGAATGCAGATAGCTTTCTTCACCTATTTCTACATTATTGTACAAACATACATTTGAATGCAAAATAACGTTATCTCCAACTCTGGTATTTTCTCCAATAATACAGTATGGTCCGATAAATGCAGTTTTGCTGATACTCGCTGAATTATCAATTACCGCTGTTGGATGAATAAAAGAATTTTGCTTTGGCAATAATGATTCAAGATATTTCAACAGTCTGACAATAGCATGATAAGGTTTTTCAACTTTGATTAAACATATTTTTTCAGAAATTTTTTCATTGAAATCGTTAGGTACAATTATACATGAAGCTTTAATATCTGTGAGATATTGTGCAAATTTTTTATCAGTATAAAATGTCAGCTCACCTTCTTTGACTTCATCAATCCTGTTCAACCCAATAATTTTTGTATCAGGATTGCCGACCAACTCTCCTTCAACCAATTTGGCAACTTCCGCTACTGTAAACCTAACATCTTCACTCATTGTAATCAACTCAAAATAATTTATTTCTTAATTGGAATCGGTTCCTCTTTTTTATTTTCTTTTGGATTTTCAATCTGTTGAACAGGTACTGGCTCATCTTTAATCTCAGTATCAGTACCGCTTCTGCTTTTACTCCTTCGTTTTGATGGCGCTTGTCTTGGTTCATTCTGTTGGTTCCTCGGGTCCTTAGATATTTTTGCATCAAGTTCCTCTTCCAGCTTTTTTGTATCAACTCCAAGTTTTCGCAGAACTTTAACTGTCAAATCATATTTAAAATTCACATAAGGCAAGGGTTGAACACTTTTATCAAAGACAATATCAAACCCTTCATCAGCGGCTACCTCCTGAGTTGCAGCATAAATTTTCTCCTCAATTTTTGACATCAACATTTGAACAGCTTTATCATATTCTCCACCAACCTCAAACTTTTCTTTTGCAAAAGTCTTTTGAAGTTTCTTCAGTTCATTAAGTTCATTCTCATTTGATGCCCTTTCATCATCCGTCCATACAAGACGATTCTTTTTTATCTCATCTTCAAGCATCCGTATATTATCTTCAATTGATTGCAACTCACGTTTCCACTCCTCCACAATTGACTGAATTCTTTGGTCAGCTTGTTTGGCTTCTGGAAAATTCTTCCGAATATCATCAGATGAAATAAACCCAACCTTTTGTGCTTTTAATGAAAAAGTTACACCAAATACTGCTATTAGCAATATTACATAAAATTTATACTGCATAATTCTCACCCGTTATTTGACAAAACAATTTTTTAAGTTGTATTGCTATGTCATCTTATCTTTATTAATTTATTTCATTCCTCTTTTTATCAAGTCCAGCACAGAATAAGTAATATCATACTTATCCTCAGCAAACAGCAACATCGGGCTTGCTTTGTCAAGAACAAAATTCATATCTTCCTTGCCGGCAACACTCTTTATGGCACTACGAACTTTTTCCCTTATTGGAGCTAATAATTTTTCACGTGTCTGTGCTAATTCACCTTGGGCACCTAACTTATCCTGCTGATATCTCTGATATTCGAGCTGTATTTGTTGTAATGATTCCTCTTCCTTCTTTTGTTGGTCAGCAGTCATCATAGTCTTTTGTTTATTATATTGCTCCATTCTTGCAGAAAATTTCTTTTCTATAGACAACAAAGAATCCCTGTATCCCTGTGCCAAATCTTGTAGCTTCTTGTCTGCATCGACTGCTTCAGGTAATTCCTTTACAATCATTTCAACATCAACTATACCAATTTTTATCGGTTTCTCTTTTTCTTTCTGTGCTTTTGATTGATTGACAGTTAAAAACAATGCTAATACTAAAACCGATACGCCA
>RCNQ01000347.1 GCA_003731675.1 Bacteroidetes/Chlorobi group bacterium ChocPot_Mid | reverse complement strand
ATCACACAACAAATGAACTTGATGCAATGCTTGCCCACGAGATAGGACATTACACGAACAGACACATACTGATAAATATGTTAATAAGCTTTATCCATACAGGTATTCTGTTTTACTTGCTTTCACTTTTCCTGAACCAAAAAGAGCTTTATGAAGCTTTTTATATGAAAGAAATGTCGGTTTATACAGGTTTAATATTTTTCGGTATGCTTTTTTCTGCTTTTGATTTGATTCTTTCTGTTGTCCTTAATATCTTGTCGAGAAAAAATGAATTTGAAGCTGACGCATTTGCTGTAAAAACAAGTAACTTAAAGGAGGATATGGTCAATGCTCTAAAAAAATTATCCAAGGATAATCTTTCAAATCTGACACCACATCCTTTCTATACATTTATCCATTACTCTCACCCACCTGTACTGCAAAGAATTGAAAAAATCAGGAAAGAAAATTGATAGTTTCAATAAATAATTGGAAAGAAATATATTTATCTCAATATCCTCAAAAAAAAATTAAAATTTTAATATTCAGATTTGTTATTTAAAAAAAATAACTTAATTTAGCTAAAAGCAAAGCTGACTATAACAATAGTAAATATTAATTTATGAATACTTTGACTACTATCATATTATCAATCCTCGGATTATTAGCCGGAGGACTATTCCTGTATTTCGGAGCAGAAGGGCTTATAAGGGGTTCTGCATCAGTAGCAATACGCAAAGGGATAACACCTTTAGTTGTTGGATTGACAATAGTAGCTTTCGGAACAAGTTCACCTGAGTTTGTTGTGTCAGTTGCAGCCGCTATCCGTGGGAATGCAGGTATTGCATTCGGAAACATAGTAGGTTCAAATATTTGCAATATCGCCCTTATTTTGGGTATTTCTGCCATTATTTCACCGATTAAGGTTAACATACAACTAATAAAGACAGACATACTTGTAATGATTGGTGTAACTTTATTGCTGATTTTATTAATACTTGACCACTCGCTCAGTAGAATTGATGGGGGAATTCTTTTTCTTGGTATAATTGTTTATACAGGTTACACGCTTTATATGGCTAATAAAAAGAAAATAAAAGTAGATAATTTAGATATAGAAGTTAAAGGTAAGCCATGGAAAGATATATTTTTCATTGCAGGAGGTATTGTTGTGCTTGTTATCGGAGCAAATCTTTTCATAGAAGGAGCTATAAAATTAGCGGTAATAATGAAAGTGTCTGATGTAATTATTGGGTTAACAATTGTTGCACTTGGGACGAGTCTGCCGGAATTAGCCACATCACTTTTAGCGGCAATAAAAAAAGAAGGAGATATATCAATCGGAAACATTGTTGGCTCAAATATCTTTAATATTCTTTGCATTCTTGGTTTCGCCGCTCTTCTTCAACCAATAATTCTTACAGGTGCCAATCAAGTCAATTATGTTGATATGTTTGTAATGATGCTTATAGCAATAATTCTTTTACCACTTGCATGGTCAAAGCTGGAACTTTCCCGGCTTGAAGGTGCTTTTTTAATATTTATTTATGTGGGGTATGTTTACTATATGTACTCTTACAGGGCGGCAGAGATTGCTCATTTGTTATCAGAAAACTAAAAGGTGAACATGGGGAATATAAATTTAGTGCTATTACCGATATTGGCTCTGATTGGTGGTTCGATTATGTTGTATCTGGGTGCAGAAGGTTTAGTTCGAGGAAGTTCATCATTGGCTCTCAGAAAAGGCATTTCCTCATTAGTAGTCGGACTGACAATAGTCGCCTTCGGAACAAGCAGTCCTGAATTTGTTGTCAGTATCACATCAGCTCTGAAAGGTAACTCAGCTATTGCCTTTGGAAATATTGTCGGTTCTAATATTTGCAATATCGCACTTATTCTCGGTGTTGCCGCAATAATAACTCCCATAAAAGTAAATATCAGATTGATTAAGTCTGATATTATTATAATGATTGCTGTTACAATTCTCTTAATATTTTTAATTTTAGATAAAAATCTTGGACAGTTAGATGGTCTTATTTTATTGGTCGGTATTATCTGGTACGTGTTCTTTACACTTTATACTGCTAAAAAGGATAGAAAAAAGTTAGACTTAGAATTACCCAAAGAAGTCAGGGGCAGAACGATTAAAGACATTTTTTTTATAGTTTTCGGAGTAACTCTTTTAGTCATTGGAGCGAATTTATTTATTGACGGAGCTATAAAAATCGCAAAATTTCTGGAAGTCTCAGATGTAGTCATTGGTCTTTCAGTTGTTGCTGTTGGAACAAGTCTTCCTGAACTTGCAACTTCCATTGTTGCCGCTGTTAAAAAAGAAGCAGATATTTCTATTGGTAATATTGTCGGTTCGAATATTTTCAATATTTTGGGTATTTTAGGGATTGCATCATTACTACATCCGATTTCGTTGACGGGAGCTAACTCTATAAATATAGTAGATATAGCTGTTATGATAATTGTCTCGGTTATCCTTTTACCATTGGCTTATACCAAATTAACTATGTCTCGCCTTGAAGGTTTATTCTTGTTTTTTTTATATATTGCATATATTTTTTATATGTATTTTTATAGAATTCAGGAATTTTCGTATTTTTAAGATTTAAATAACTGAAAAAATTAATGAATACTTTAGAAACAGTATTTTTATCAATTTTGGGTTTACTTGGAGGAGCTGTTTTTCTTTACTACGGCGCTGAAGGTTTGGTAAAAGGTAGTGCATCTGTTGCTATACGAAGAGGTATAACACCACTTGTGGTTGGTTTGACAATAGTTGCCTTTGGAACAAGTAGCCCAGAACTTGTAGTAAGTGTTTCTGCGGCAATACGCGGAAATGCTGCTATTGCTTTTGGTAATGTTATTGGTTCTAATATTTGTAATATTGCTTTGATTTTGGGAATATCAGCTCTAATTACACCTATAAAAGTTAACCTCCAGTTGATCAAATTTGATATTCTAATCATGATTGGGGTTACTTTGCTTCTTGTCATTATGATTCTTGACAGTAACCTTGGAAGATTAGATGGCGTTATCCTTTTTGCAGGTATCATAGCATATAATATATTTACTATGAAACATGCCAAGGAAGAAAAGCTCAACAATGATGAACTGATAAAACGATTACAAGGTAAAACTTGGAAGGATTTCTTTCTTATACTTGGCGGATTGGTAGTATTGGTTATTGGTGCTAACTTATTTATAACAGGTGCTATTAAGATAGCAAAACTACTTAATGTTTCAGACGTAATCATAGGTCTTTCAGTAGTTGCTATTGGAACAAGTCTTCCTGAATTGGCAACCTCTGTTGTTGCCGCAGTAAAAAAGCAGGGAGATATATCAATCGGAAACATAGTTGGTTCAAATATATTCAACATTCTTTGCATTCTTGGTGTTGCCGCAATTATACAACCGATTATTCTTACCGGAGCTAACCAGGTAAATCACATTGATATTGGTGTTTTCATAATCATATCCATAATTTTGTTGCCATTAGCATGGACTAAACTGGAGCTGTCTCGCTTAGAAGGTGCTTTTTTATTGTTCTTGTATATTGGCTACATGTATTATATGTACACATACAGATTAACTGAAATTTCGCATTATCTTAAAGGTTCTTGATTATAATCTCTGATTGAATTAATTTTTTTCAATTATTTAAATTAGCTTTTTCAAGACCAAAGCCATTTGGTCCTTTGTCGCTTTTCTTCAGCAAATATGCAAACAGCAGACCAAAAAATCCCAGACTGCTGAACAGCCACATACCTGTCGTATAAGAACCTGTTGCATCATTGACTGTGCCTATCAACAAATTAAATCCTGCTAAACCGATATTTTGTATCATAGTCATCAAGCCATAAGCCGTTCCGAGTTTAGAATCTTTAACAATCAATGCAACTGAGGGCCACATAATTGCAGGTATTAGCGAGAACGCAATTCCCATAATTGACATTGGTATATATAGATTGACCTTAGTATATGCCATAATAAGATAAACAGGAATAATCAACAGCGAACCCAACATCATCAAGGATGCACGTTTGCCGATTTTGTCTGCAAGCAAACCGAATAGCGGTGTCATTATCATTGCCGAAAGTGTTAGAATGCTTGATAAAAATCCACCGAGTTCCCTGCTTGTTCCGTGTACTTCCATAAAAAACTTCACTGCGAAGGTCTGAAAAGGGAACATTGCCGAATAAAAGACAACACATAAAGCAGTAATGAACCAATAGGACTTACTGAATTTGAGTAAATCTCCCCAGATTATCTTGTCCTGATTACCTTCGGGCTTTATTTCAAATTTCTTTTCAGCTATTGAATCCAGAACAAAATAAATTATGACTGATACTACCGAAATTCCTGCCGCTCCCAAAGCAACGAACAAAGGGTCTTGCCAGTTAGCATATAAG
>RCNQ01000346.1 GCA_003731675.1 Bacteroidetes/Chlorobi group bacterium ChocPot_Mid | reverse complement strand
TCATCACATCACCTATTTCAATTCATTATAATTCTTATTTAGTAATTATCAATTTATATGCCATTTTTGTATGAATAGAAAATACAGATATTTATAAAAATAAATAAAAATGGGTATTAAATTGTTTCAAAATGACTTAATTCTTGTAATTTTGTAGTTTATTGTCGAATAAATAATTGAACAGGAATGTCAAACAAGAATAAAAATAAGCAGGTTGTCGGAAAGGTGATTTCTGATAATAAAGAAAATGTAGAAACACAACAAGAAAATCATAAAGAGAAATTTGAAATTAATTTCAAAAATAAAAAATTTATAGCTTCAATGCCATTTGTTGTTGCTTTAATAATTTATATTTCAATTTGGGTTTTTGAGCCCGGAGAACCGGTTCTTGACCCTTGGAATGCAGCAATTAGACTTGTAGATTCATCACAAAAAGTTAATGATATTAATTTGAAAAAAGATTTACTTAATAAGGGGGGAAATGAGCTCAGGTATCTTGCCCTTAAACACCCTTATCATGCTCGTGTCAGATTTTATTTAGGTTACTATTTCTTTATCACTCAGAATTGGGATAGCTCAATGATTGAATTAAAAGAAGCCGCAAGACTTGATAGTGGTTCAACAATAAATTCAATATGGCCTAATGCTCATGATTTGATTACTAAAGTTGCAATCAATAAAAGTATAATTTATTTGAATAATGGTAAATTGCAGGAAGCAAAGAATACTTTACTTGATGCATATCAGTATTACCCTTCTAATCCATTACTAAATAAATATTTAGGCAATTTATATTTCAATTTGGGAGATTACGACGGTGCTTTCAGATATTTATCTATAAGTGTCCAGGGTGAGCCAAACGATGCCGACGTAATCAACATGCTTGGAGTTTTATACAAAATGAAAGGCGATTTGAACAATGCAAAAGCATATTTCCAAAAGGCATTGCAGATAAACCCAAATCACCCGCAAGCAAAAGTAAATTTAGGAAATATCAATTGATAGCAAAGTTTCTCAAAATCCAAATTTATTTTAAATAGTGAAAAAATAGTTTCTTAGTTGAATGCCTTCATTAAGAACGCTTTAAAGTCTTCTTCACTGTCGTTATACACCTCTGTTGCAATAACTTCACCTTCGGGAGTTAATATAACATATAATGGAATAGCGACAGATTTAAATCTCTCAAGCTGAAATTTTTTATTTGATAGATATGGTTCCTTATTTATATCAGTAGTCAATTTCACTTTTACCATTTTAGATAATAACTCAATGATACTTGCTTTTGTAAACATATTTTTTTCCATTTTTTTACAATTTGTACAGGTTTTACCTGTAAAATCAATGAAGATGGGCTTATTTTCTTTTTTTGCAATAGCAAGAGCCTCGTCGTAATTTTCTAACCAATTTCCTAAAGCTTCAGCTTGAACTCCCCCTGAGATTGTCCCTGAAGCCATTATAAAAGCAGGTTTTTCAGATTGTGGAACATAGGTCTCCAGTTCACCTAAATTCATACCAAACAAACCACCGACAAGGTAGAATGTCAGACTTGCAAATATTAAAGCAAATATAAGTCTTAGTGAACCAACTGATTCCAATTTTGAATCAGATTTTAACTTAAATATACCTAAAATATATAAAGAAGTCAAAGTAAATATTCCTATCCATATACTCAAAAATACTTCACGCGATAGTCCTCCTCCCCATTGAATCAATGCGTTGTTTATAAAGTAAAGAGAGGTAGCTAAAACGATAAATCCGAGAACAACTTTCATGTTGTTCATCCACCCACCTGCTTTTGGCAAACTATTTAAAGCTGAGGGGAATAGTGCTAAAAAAAAGAAAGGCAATGCCAGAGTAGCAGAAAAACCAATCATAGAGATAATCGGATAGAACCATTCACCTGTGGAAGCAGCAATCAAAGCTGCACCGACAAGAGGACCTGTGCATGAAAAAGAAGCAAGAGAAAATGTAAGTCCCATCAAAATCACACTGCCAACACCACTTCCTTGCATACTTTTTGTATTCAGTTTATTCATCAGTCCTGTTGGCATCTGAATTTCATAAGCTCCAAAAAGATTAAATGTAAAAAGTAAAAATATAGCGGCAATGAATAAATAAACTCCCGGGCTTTTTGCAAAATCCTGTATTCCGGAAGCTCCGAATAAAAGGGAGAATATAAATCCCAATGCCGTAAAGGTAATAATAATACCAATAGCATAAACTAATGCATCCCTCAGACCTTTACCTTTAGCTGTTTCAGAGCGTTTTGCAAAAAAGGAAACGGTAATCGGAACCATTGGGAAAACACATGGCGTAAGCAATGCCAAAGCTCCGGCACTTATTGCAATCCATAGAAATGATAAAATTCCACCTTTATCGGATTCTCCATAAGATTCCAGTGTTAATTCTGTAAGAAATTCTTCTGGTGGCAGGCATCTTTGTTGGTCACAAAGTTGCATAAAGACACCTGCTTTTAAAGTATCCTTTTTAAAATTTAAATCCTTTTTTGCTTTCAAAGGCAATTCGAATTCAATTTCACCATTATAATATTTGATTTCCATTTCAAAGCCATCATCATGTTTTGTATGGGGTTTAGGGGCAATAATTTTACCAGACATTACAGCCATATCATCTGGTCTAACGAAGAATTCGGTTGGTGTTGGACCAATACCATCAGCGCTTAATTGTTCTGTAATATCGTAAGTGTACCAATCTTTATCGAATCTGAGAATTATTTTTACTTTAAAATTCTCGCCCTTTTTTACTTCCATTACTGAAGGAAATGCGCTTAATTTAAAATGTTTTTTATCTTGTGAGTAAACATTCAGACTAAGTGATAGTAAAAATATAGCTAATATTACATATTTTAGTTTCATAAAAATATCCAATTATTTTAAAATTATTCATTATCTGCTTGAAAATAACTTATATGTCGCTGGTCAGCAAACGCAGAACCTGGTTCTTTATTTTGTTGAATTTGCACGGCTAAATTATCGGAGAAAATCTTAGCGGCATTATAACCATAGGTCCTGAGCAAGTAATTAATTGCTATAACTTCAGCAATAACCGTAATGTTTTTACCAGGGAAAATAGGTAGTTTTACAGTTGAGATTTCTACCCCCATAATATTCGTCGCTTCTTCATCCAAACCTATTCTTGTATAATCATCATCTCTGTTCCATTCAAGAAGTTCGACTATGATTTCAAGTCTTTTTTGATACCTTATAGACCTGACCCCAAACATTTGTCTTATATCAATAATCCCCAAACCTCTTATTTCCATAAAATGTTTAACAAGCGATGTTCCTGTACCCATAATAAGACTTTCCCGCTTTTTAGTTAGCATGACAACATCATCAGCAACTAAACGGTGACCTCTTTCTATTAAGTCAAGAGCAATTTCACTTTTTCCAATACCACTTCTGCCTACAAATAAAATTCCGATGCCGTAAACATCAACAAAAGAACCATGAACAACTGCTTGTGGTGAAAACTGGTCATCTAAAAATTCCGACAGAAGAAACTGGGTTTTTGTAGTATTATAAGATGTTTTAAATACAGCTATTCCTGAGTCATTTGCAATATCAATTAATTCTTTATCCAAAACCAGATTATTTGTCAG
Organism: Bacteroidetes/Chlorobi group bacterium ChocPot_Mid; assembly: GCA_003731675.1. GTDB lineage: Bacteria > Bacteroidota > Ignavibacteria > Kapaibacteriales > UBA2268 > ChocPot-Mid. The sequence goes on along the minus strand of RCNQ01000346.1, from coordinate 3,290 downwards.
GATAATGCATGGTATCGGGAATTGAGCAATATTTTTAAAAGCTTTTATCCTTTGCTCAAGTGGCATATCCCTTAAATAAAAACATTCGGTATGTCCGAAAATCTGTATTTGTTTATGATTAAACAAACCGATATAACCAGTTAAAGCCAATTGGGGTCGGTACAGATTTTTATCGTGAATAATATTTGACAAACCGATATTTTCATTAGTCAGTTGCTCCAATTTAAAAGGAGATTCAAGCAAGTTTTTTACCAATAGCTGCTTTTGTTGTAGAATCTGTATTTTATCCATATAAGACATAAATATAATTAAATAGTTAAATAAAAAAATTCAATTTAATAAGAAAAGGGACTTAAACAAAGTCCCTTTTCATTAATATTATTTAATTCCTATTTTTTGTTTCCATTTTCTGATTTGTCTGACCATTTTGTCTGTTCCCTCATTCAAGCTTTTAAGAAAATCTTCTGAACCTTCTTTAACAACAAGAGTATCACCCTTAACTCTAACCGTAAATTCAACCATTTTTAAAGGGTCGTTACGGAATACAACATCTGTACTGATAATATCCTCAAAGAATTTTTCAAATTTCTTTGTTGCTTCGACTGCTGCCGTGTGCAATTCGGGATTAGACTTCATTTGTCTGAATGTTATCTGTGTTTGCATAAAAACCTCTCTGAATTAGTTAATAAAAAATGTTAAAAAAACATGCAATCACCAAATTAAATCAATAAAAATTATCCTTTCAATAATTTAACAATACCCATTATATTTTAGATTCCTATATTTTATTTAAAGTTTAAAAATAATTAAATTTTTAATTTTATTATTTAAATAAATTTAACATTAATTCTACAAAAAGCAAAAATTATTTTATTCTTCTGTTGAAATTAAAAGTTAATCCTGCATATATTCCTAAATATCCTGGCAGTATAGAATATTTATCCATAATACCTTCAGGTTTCTCATCAAATTGATTTGAAATCGTTGAAAATATTGGCACATAACGATACATTGCCGTATATTTTATTTCAAAAGTAAAGCTACCGACGAAATTTTCTGAACCAAATTTGTCAAATCCTAACTCCAAACCTGCATAAATTCTTGCATTAGGATAAATTCCAAATTCATTGTAATGTTCACCTGCTCGTCTTTTATCAAATGGGTCTGAAGAACTTAAAAGCTCATTCCATATAATATCTGAAAATACAGCACCTATTCCTATTCCAAAATATGACCTGAATTGTTGCTGAACCGGAATAAACTCTGCTGTGATAAATGACGGAAATGATTTAACAGTAAAATCTTGAGATAAAGCTCTGTACCCCTTTTTATCATAGCCAGGTAATTCCTCTATATATGCATCTTTCATTTGGGCATAAGTAAATTCTGTTTCAAGCCCAAATCTAAACTTATGTAAAAACTGAAACTTTGTACCAATATTGATTATTGGAAAAAACATGAAATCTGTTTTGTTCCCTTTGAGAAAAGTTTTGTAATGATTAAAAAAATCTTTAGAACCAGATGACAACACATAACCTGATGATAAATAAATAATCGAGTTGAATTGTCTATAATTATAATCCAAATCTTCCAATTTTCCACCTTCTCCCTTTAATTCACTCAAGGTTATCGCTAAAATAAGTACCAAAATTAATAAGCGATATTTAATCATTTACTTATTTATTAACTTCGAATTATCGAAATTTATTTTTATATCAAAACCTATGCACCAAACCAGAGAATCATTTTATAGATAGTATCCTTCAGTTTTTTTCTGGAAACTATTAAATCAACCATGCCGTGTTCAACTAAAAACTCAGACCTTTGGAAGCCAGGAGGTAGTTTTCTTTTAATTGTTTGCTCAATTACTCTTGGACCGGCAAAGCCAATCAAAGCACCAGGTTCTGCAATATTGACATCACCTAACATTCCATAGGAAGCACTGACACCACCAGTGGTAGGGTCTGTTAAAATGGAAATGTAGGGAATCTTTGCTTCAGCAAGCTCACCTAAGACTGCACTTGTTTTAGCCATTTGCATTAGTGAAAAAGCGGCTTCCTGCATTCTTGCACCACCGGTTGCTGATACAACAATCAACGGTATTCTTTTCTGAAGAGAATATTTAGCGGCTCTGAAAAATTTCTCACCGACAACAGACCCCATACTGCCACCGATAAAGTTGAAATTCATGCAACCAAATGAAACTTCTTTGCTTTTTAATAGACCGTAACCTGTTGTTAATGCATCACTTAAGTTCTGTTTTCTTTGTAATTCCTTAATTCTATCAGCATATTTTTTGCTATCTTCAAAATCTAAAGGGTCTGCTGATTGAATATTTCTATTGGTTTCAACGAAAGTTCCTTCATCGAAAAGAATTTGAATATATTCATCGCTACCAATACGAAAATGATGGTCACATTTTGGACAGGTATATAGATTGTCCTCTAATTGTTTTTTATAGATTATTTCCCCGCAACTCGGACATTTAGTCCAAAGTCCGTCGGGCATTTCCCTTTGCTCAGACTCTTGTATATTACTTTTACTCCTAACGAACCACGCCATATTCCCAACGGTTTTATTAATTATCAATGAAATCCAATTACTAAGATAATAAAACTTTTAAACAAAGCAATTATTTTATTTCAGATTTTAATTTTTTTAATAAATTGTTAAACAATTACTAATCTTATGGTAAAAATGAGTACAATTAGTTCACATTTTGCAAATATTAAGAAATATTATTGTTTTAATATTTAGACGAAATGTCATCATTTCTTAAATAAAAAATCAAAACAATTATTATTTATCATCGAAGTATATTAAATAATCAGTTCTTACACCAAATTCTAAAGGTTTATAAAATCTTACAAATTCTGTTTTAATAAATTCTTCAGTAACAGCATCAAAAATATCTACCCTACATTCTAACGGAGAATCAAAAGCCGATAAAATATTAATAAATGCACGCTTAGTGTAAGGATTAATATTGTGTTCAAGTACCAAACTGTCTATTTCTTCCATCGAAGGAACATCCATAGAAAAAGTAAATTTCCCAACACCATCACTCGAATATTGATAAGGTATATATTTTAATAGGTCATCTTTATTTTTTTTATCATTGTACACAATAGAATATTTCCTGTTACTAACCTGGTTAAATGTTACAATTAATTTACAATCTCTTTCATCTACTTTACTTATAATTTCATATTGCTGATCACTGACATTAAATGAACCCAAAGAAATATTTGTTACAAATGAAAATTTGCCCGGTGCATTACTTTCGATAA
>RCNQ01000073.1 GCA_003731675.1 Bacteroidetes/Chlorobi group bacterium ChocPot_Mid | reverse complement strand
AAAATACCGGTCAATTCAGTAAAGCAATAGCATACTATGACCTTGCTATTGACGAATCACCTTTTGATTATTCCTGTTGGCATAATAAAGGTTTGGCATATCAAATGAATCAGCAATATCTTAAGGCAGTTGATTGCTTTGATATGGCAATTGCTATCAAAGAAGATTTTCATCTCGGATGGTATAGCAAAGGGAATTGTCTTTCATTGGCAGGAAGATTGAATGATGCTTTGGACAGTTACCTTGAAGCCGCTAAGTACAAACCTGATGATATTGATACTTTATATAATATCGCAAATACTTACGCAGATTTAGGTGACTACATGAAAGCTATAGCATATTATTCTCATCTTTTGAATTTTAATCCACGTCACTTCGGGGCATTTTTTGGCAGAGGGGTTTGCTATGATTCACTGGAAAGATACGATGAGGCATTGATTGATTATAACTCTGCACTTGTCTTTAACCAAAACAATTGGGAAGTATGGTATGCAAAAGGTGATTTACTTTATAATATTGATAATAACAGTGGAGCTATTTATTGTTACCGTAGAGTATTGGAGTTGAAACCCGATTACGATGAGTGTTGGGTTGATTTGGGGATTGTTTACCTTGATTCAGGAGATACAGAGAAAGCAATGGAATGCTTTGACAGTGCTATCAGTATAAGTCCTGATTACGGAGAGGGTTACTACAATAAAAGCAAGATTTATATTAAGCAAAAAGACATCAAAAATGCGGCTCACTGGTTACATTTAGCCATTACATTTGACCCATCAATAGCAAAAGATTATGAATTTGATTATGGTTATTTGGTTGATAGTAAGACTTTGGAAGAACTTAAAACTGAATTAGAGAAACTATTAAAAAATCAGCATTAAACAATTATCATAATCAATAAATTTGTTATTTTTAAAATATTTACTTGATTTTCATATTTTTTTTCCATAATTTGTGCAACCAAATTTGCATTTTAGTGTTAATATAGATTAATAATGATAACCTTTTTTTAAAAATATATTTTTGAGGTGTTAAATGAATAAATTAAAACATTTTTATCTGATTTTTTTGCCAGCTGTCATAGCATTAATTCTCATTGGCTATGCATGCCAGGAAAATGCTACAACTCCTGCCAAACCTACCGGTGAAATTGCAGGACAAATACTCGATGAGCAGGATGTACCTGTACCGGGAGCAATTATCCAGTTATTCACAACTACCGGAATACAGGGCTTAATTGACAAAGATACTACTGATGAAGATGGTTTCTTCAAGCTCTCTGGAATGCCTGAAAGACAGGATAATCTGAAAATGAGGATTGAGCATGAAGATTTTACACCTTTTGAATCACCAGTAACAGAAATTTTAAAAGGAAAAGATAATAAAAAAGTTCCTGTTAAACTTTTACACGATTCAACTTGCACAGGAGTACTTGAAATTAATGCCAAAAATGTAAATGGTGAATTGCTCCAAAATGTTGAAATAAGATTAAACCGAGAGAATAAAATAATCAGAAAAGCACTTACCAAGGAAAATGGGAAATTTGTTTTTGAGAATGTTTGTGATGGTGAATACTGGTTGCGTTTGGCTAAGCAAGGTTACAAGGTTATTGAACAAAGTTTGAAAATTGAGAATGGCGAATCCAAGACCATGGATTTTGAAATGTTATTTTCAGAGGATGATACTTGCTGTAATGGAAAAATTAATCTGACTATTCTTGATTCTTTGACAGGCAATCCTATTCAATATGTCAAAGGGCGTCTGTGGAAGGGAAGTGATAAAATAAGGGAAGCAACTACTGATGCTGATGGTAAAATTGTTTTTGAAAGAATTTGTAAAGGTGAATTTCAGATTTCTCTGTTTGCTGAAGGTTATTATGGTGAAGAATTTAAAATCACTATGGATTGCAACGAAACAAAAGATATAACAAAATTACTTTTGAAGAAAACCAACAGTGATTCCTGTTGCAATGGTGTCGTTTATATTTTCGCTAAGGATAGTGCAACTAATGCCGCAATTCCAAATGTACTATGCAAAATTTGGAAAGACGGGAAACTTTTAAGTGACAAGAGAACAAGTGAAAGCGGAATGGCAAGCTTCACAGGTCTTTGCCCTGGGAAATATTCTTTTTCTATGCAACATGAAAAATACGGTGCAAAGGAATTCAATCTTGAATTAAAATGCAATGATACCATCGAAATTAGTAAGACCTTAATTCAATCTCAGGGTGATTCCTGTTGCAATGGTCAGATTGTATTATCTTTGAAGGATAAGGATAACAAAGAATCTATAAGTAATGCGACTGTCAGATTGTGGAAGGATGGAAAACTTGTTACCAAGAAAATTTCTGAAGGTGGTTATGCGAAATTCACTAATGTTTGCATTGGTAATTACGTAATAGATGTTGTTCATGAAAAATACAAAGGAATAGAATTTGAAGTAAAAGTGGAATGCAATGCAACTGTTTCTTTAACAAAAGAGCTTGAAAGAAATTCTGAACAGGACAGCTGTTGCAACGGTGTTGTGATTGTTGCTCCAATGGATAAGGAAACTAAAAAAATTATTTATGGAGCAAAAGTTAAACTCTATTTTGGTGACAAAATTGTATTTCAGGAAACAGCAAAAGATGCACCACTTGTGATAAAAAATCTCTGCAAGGGTAAATATCAGTTTACATTTATTGCTGAAGGTTATAAATCTGTTGAAGAAATGTTTACTTTGGAATGTAACGATACTTTGGAATACCCATATTATATGCAAAGAATGGAGCAGGATACTTGTTGCGATGGCAGATTGGTAGTCATACCAAAAGATTCTGCAACAGGAGAAGTACTGAATGGCACTAAAGTAAGAGTATGGAGAGATGGAAAAGTTGTTAAAGATGGTATTGTCGAAGGTGGAATGATTGTATTCGAAAAAATGTGCAAGGGTATGTATTCTTTAAGCTTCTACAAAGAAGGTTACAAAGAATCAGAACTTTCCATAACTTTCGATTGCAATGAAGAAAAAACAGTTACCAGAAATTTGGTTAAATTATCCGATATACCTTGTTGCAATGGTAAGGTAACACTGAAAGCTTTGGACAAAGAAACAGGATTAATTATCAAAGGAGCAGTTATCAAGTTAATGCAAGATGGCAAAGTAATTTCCCAGAAAACTCAGGAAGGAGAATATGTAGTATTCGAAAAACTATGTCAGGGTAATTATCATGTTGTTATTATGGCTGAAAACTACGAAGCAGTTGAATTCAATTTCGAACTTGGTTGCGACCAGATTACAGGTTTCGAAAAAACTATGACAAAGAAGAACAATGACTGCTGCAAAGGTAACTTATACATTTCAGTAAAAGACTCAACAAATAATAATCCACTTGCAGGAATTGAAGTAAAATTATATCAGGGTGATTCCAAAAAAGCATACGGAACAACATCTGATGGTGGAGTCATTAAATTCTACAATGTCTGCGAAGGGAATTATGTGTTAGTTCTCACTGGGTCACAATACAATGGCAGAGAAATTCCGCTTGTTGTTGGTTGCAATGATACTTTGGAATTAGGTTACAGATTGAAAGCTAAAGAAAATGTAGATACTTGCAACACAGCTGAGATTTACTTGATTGTAAAAGACTCTTCAGGGACAAGAATACCAGGAGCCGCAATTAAAATTTACAATGTTGAAGGAAAAGTTATTGCAGAAGGAACATCCAACGAAGATGGTGTATTTGTTTACAGCAGTTTGAAAGCACCTGCAAAATATAAGATTCAGGCACGCAAAGAAGGATACAATGACCCATACATCACAGTTGAATGGTCAAAATGTGAACGCAAGGAAGCTTATATAATTATGAAAAGAAACGGTTAATACTTAAAATTAATTCAATAAAAAGCCCGACTATCGCATCGGGCTTTTTTTATTTTTATTGAGCTGTAATTTCACCGTTTTTGCCCACGTTGAACTTAGCGGGGAATGAAAAATATGTTGTCTTTTTGAATAGTTTTGGACTTAATTTCTGTGAGTTGTATTCACCGTTATAGGCATCGAAATATTCTTCTACTACTTTAGTCATTAATTTTTTTGTTACTTTCTTTTGATATAAGGAATGCCTCTGTCCTGTAAAGCAGTAATGTTCATTTGTAAAATTATAATCATAACAATAAGAATTCTTGTCAAACAACCATTCATAGACTTGTAAATCGTGGAATTTAGTATAATCTTTATCCTCAGATGAATATTTT
>RCNQ01000072.1 GCA_003731675.1 Bacteroidetes/Chlorobi group bacterium ChocPot_Mid | reverse complement strand
ACAAAGTATGAATGGGCTTTTCATCAGGTCAGTGGGCATATCAAGGGCGAAAGGTATAATCGGGTTGATAAATTTAACATACAACTTATTCAGATATGAACAGGTACTTAGATTAGCGTAATTACAAAATAAAATAGTATATATGATTGAATTTTAGTGAAATATTGCAAAAATATTTGAAAAAATATAATAATTGAACAAAATATTATGGATAAATAAAAAATTTTTTGCATTTTAGAAGTTGATATTTGAAGGATATTTATTGGGTTCTTGATATTCTTCAGATAAATGATTAAATAATTTAATTTTTAGAACCCACCTTATAATAATGGATTAATGACATGAAGAATACCGATATTTTAAAAAAAACAGCAAAAGTTGTTGTATTCTCAGCATTACTATTTTTAGTTTTTGCTTGCAAAGATAATTCAACATCAACATCAACTGATAATGTTGTTTTAAAAATTGTTCCTCGTGAAGCGGCTTACGCAGGTTGCTATCCGCTAGTCGGCACAAGTCAAACCGGAATTTGGGATGCCACTGGAAACCTTATCAGTGCTTCTGCAACTAATGACGCATTTTATGGACAAGATGCTCAGTTTACTCATACAGCGCCTGTTTATACCAAAAGCAGTGATGGACTTACGGTAAAAGACGAAGTTACCGGATTGACATGGCAGAAAAGCTATGAAAAACCAACTTCAGGTGGTATGTATTACTGGGCAGAAACTCAAACTTTAGTTGACAATCTGAACAAACAAAACTATGGCGGCTATAACGACTGGCGCGTGCCTACTATCAAGGAGCTATACTCTTTATGGAATGCAAGTGTCGGATGGCCTTATATTGATACAGCATATTTTGACATTAAATATACTGATGAACAAGACCTTAGTCATGCAATATTCTGGAGTAGCGACAAATATACCGGAGTAATGGGCAATGTAAACGGGGAAACGCCCGGAGCAGAACTTGCCTTTGGTGTAAATTTTGGCACCGGACATATTAAAGCATATAGTATCAGTGTCGGACCCAAACACTTTGTTCGTTGTGTACGCGGCAATCTTTCGTATGGCGTCAATTTATTTCAAAACAACAACGATGGTACTATTTCCGATTTAGCTACCGGCTTAATGTGGCAACAAACCGACAACGGTTCGGGAATGGATTGGGAACACGCACTGGCTTATGCTCAAACTCAAAACAACGCAAATTATCTTGGTCATAACGATTGGCGCCTTCCCAATACAAAGGAACTTCAAAGTCTTGTAGATTACACACGTTCGCCCTATGCAACAAACGCTGCCAATGTCGGCCCGGCAATCAATGCACTATTCAGTTGTACCGGTATTCTAAACGATGGTGGAAAGGCCGACTATCCCTATTACTGGACAAGTACATCGGCTATTTCATCAGCAAATGGTTCTTATCTTTCTGCATGGTATGTGGCTTTTGGACAGGCAGAAGATGGAAACGGAGAAAACCTTCACGGTGCCGGTGCAATAAGATTTGACAAAAAGGTAATAGGAAGTGGCGAAGGTGAAGAAAGAGTATTGAATTATGTAAGATTAGTAAGAAATATTAAATAAAGAATTCAATAATAACTCAAGATTCCTCCAAAGAATCTCAAGAATAATAGAATAATTCTTGAGAATCTTGCTTTTTTTCTTTTGAAATATCGTAATTTTGCAGGAAAGAAAGCGTTTAAGAATTGTCAAATAATAGATAAAAGATAAAACAACGAGTAAACAAAAAAATATTACTAAAGCTGTTTGGATTCTTTCTTTTGTTAGCATGTTTGCCGACATAGCGAGTGAAATGCTATATCCAATTATACCGGTTTATTTGAGAAACATTGGTTTTTCAGTTTTATTGATTGGTATTTTAGAAGGTGTTGCAGAGGCAACGGCTGGTCTCAGCAAAGGATATTTTGGTAATTGGTCTGATAATATCGGCAACCGATTGTGGACTAATAATGGTGTGGACTCAGTTTACTATCAATATAATGCAACTGGCATTCCGAACAGACTTACAAGTTTCGGTTTTGACAATATCCATAAAACTGATTATACTTACAATGGTTATGGCTCTGTTTCTCAAATACTAAAGCAAGACTCAATCGGTAACAGTTGGGTTGATGTCCGCAAAGAACAATTTTTCTTTACACCCGGCGGTTTTATGAAAAAATTCCTTAAATTTAACATTCAAAATGAATTCAGTAATGTAAATTGTGGAGGTGCAACAGGTGTGATGACTCGGGACACTGCAAAATGGGATTGGCGATACCGCTACAGCCCCTTTGGTACAAGGGAGCAAAAACGGCTTTACTTCTCACCTCACGGTGACAGTTGTACCTATTTGCATCCTTGGGTTTACTATCTTCAAGGTGCGGGTGGTGAACAGCTTGCTGTTTATCATGGTGTACAAACTGCTGACCCAAAACCTATGGAATCCGGTCGCAGAGTTTTGATGTATCCTTCGCAATACCTGACAAATGGCGGTGAACTTTCTTACAACCTGAACGGTATAAACGGAACAACAAAAGATTACCAGATAACAGACCATCTCGGAAATGTGAGGGCAGTTTTGACTCTAAAGGTATCAGACAGCACAAAAACAATGAGCAGTTATGATTACAAACCATTTGGTGATACATTGAACACGACATCTGGCAAAGAGTTGAGGCTAGGTTATAATGGCAGAGAAAGAGACTATGAAAACAATTATTTCTCGTTTGGAGCAAGAAACTACGACAGCGAAACCGGTCGTTTTCTGTCTGTTGACCCGTTCTTTGAAGCATTCCCGAATCAAACTCCATACCAATACGCCTACAACAGTCCGATACAATTCAAAGACCCGTCGGGACTGGCACCGGAGGAGGAGAAGAAGGAGAGGGTGTTAGCTTATAAGGATTTAGTTCATCTTGGTTATGTAATAAATTGCAATACTCTCAATGGTGGAAATCCAACTAGTGGAATTATTGGATTAAATGGAGGGGTATTAATGTTATTTACATCCTGGAAAATAGTTGATGAAAATGGGAATCCTATAGACCGATTTATGCTGAATAGAATTAGTAATTATAATTCTGCAAATGGTATAATTCAAACTTTTTCTTTTCTTCAAATGTCATGGTTTGCAGGTACATTCTCATTCACTTTAGTTAGCGTAAGATATGATGAAGGAATGACGCAATCGGGAGCGATTACAAGAGATGATATACAAAATAAAATTTCGAATTCATATTTTTTCCTCCATAATTTTATAAAACTCCACTTTATTTTTCCAAATTAACAATTATATATTTAATTTCTATCTTTTTTCCTAATATTAATTCAACATACTCAATTGTTCACTCAACATCTTCTTAAATCCATAGAACTCTTCTTTCGTTATGAATTCACCTCTCCTCGCCCATTCCTCATCTGCATATTTCATGAACAATTCCTTTATTCCTGCTCTTTCAATTTTAGTGTGTGTTGATAAGTATTCAGCCATTTTGAGTAGTAGAACTTTATTTTTCTGAAGTATTTCCTCTGCTGTCTTTTCGCAGGTAATTAATATTGACTTAACTTCTTCTTGATGGCTTTTATTCATGGTTACAATATCACTCTCTCCTGAATAATTGACACCAATTCTAAATCGGTTTTTGCCCATACCATACTGTTGAATCATTTCTGAAGCTAATTCGGTAGCTCTTTTTATATCATTGTTTACTCCAGCAGTAGTATTATTTTCACCGAATATCAATCTTTCAGCTACATACCCTGACAATAACGATTCAATGCAGAAAAGAAATGTTTCTTTCGTTGGTAAATTATTAAAAGGTAAATCCCCTACACTTTTGCCACCGATTTCAGAATCCGCTGAAACAGATATGATTTCTCTTGGTAAAATTCGGGTCCTCAAACTCGATACAATAGCATGACCTGACTCGTGTACCGCGATTAATGCCTGTTTGTCATCATTTGTAGATATACGTAAATTATCCAAACGAAGATGTACATCGTAACATAACGTATGAATTTTAATGTTATCTTTACTCAATAATTCAATTATGAATTTACTGTCGGTATACATCCAGATAATTTTTTCAACATCAATCTTAAGTTTAAATATATCTCCGATTATTTTAGTAAAATTAGATTCAATCAATAAGTTTATTGTTGTGAAGACAGGTCTTGCTCCGAGTGTCGGGAAAACTCCTTCTTTGAAAATTATTTCGTTCACTGAAGAATCGAACTCTAAATCTATATCATATTTTTCCTTGACTAACAAAGAAAACTTATTCAGCTTATGTTGTATTATTGCCTTAAATGTAGCAGAATTAAAAGCAGGATAAATTATATGGTTATTTCCTAATCTTGCAATTTGTTCCTGCCTGAACCTTGCCCTCAGCACTTTTTTAATATTAGTTAAAGTTATTTTTGAAGAGAATTCATGTAAAACATCTGGATTTTCGTCAGGATCCATATCATGACTCATAACATAAGCTTCATCCAAATTACCAACAATAAATATCAAAGATTTTCTCAAATTCAAACTTTTAGGGAGCTCTTTTAACTTAATAATTTTATTTAGAAATTTAATAGATTCTTTTCCATTAAGACTTAAAATGTATCCCTCAAATTCAAAAAAATCTTTGAATTCCGAAGATACCAAATCAAAAAAATCCGAATAATAAGTTCTTGGAATAAAATATACAGGTTTTTTATCTCTCTTGTTCTCCTTTGCTTTCCAATAATAATCATTTCTGAAATTATATTTTTCTCTGCCTTCTTCCAGAAATTTAATGAACTCATCTTCTCCTTTAGTAACTATTCCATTGACAACTTCTATATTTCTGTTTAACATTGTATTCAAGTAAATTTTTAATTGATTTATACCTTCACAAAACCCATATCTGCTATGGTTATAATATTCAAGATATCCTGTATCAATTAACTCCCAAACTTTTCGATTGTCATATTGGTCTTTCTCTGTACCATTTTCATCTATTGTCCTTATGTGCTGAAATTCATCAAGGCAAATAATCACGGGTTTCTCATCGAGATGCTTTGCGTCTTCGTCAAAATAATTGTTAAAAGAATTATAACTCTTTGCTGCAAATTCTCCCATATCAAAATTAATAAAATATTGTCTGTAATTCAATAACTCTACAATTTTTTTAACTACTGCTGTTTTTCCACAACCGGTCATGCCCCAGAGATTGATAATACATGGCTTAAAACATGAATCCGGAAAAAGATACCATGCTTCTATTGAATCAACTATCTGGTCGATGATTTCATCAATCCCAAAGAATTCCTTTTTTAATTCCTCTTTAACTTTTAATAGTTGATTTGCTTTCAATTCGATGTCAGCTTTCTGTTTATTTGTTATTTTCATAGCTACTCTCCCCTACACTATTGTACTGACCGATAATGAAATAAGATTTTTTCTATAAACAATCGCTGAGCCATTTATGTTTCTATTTGTGAAGCGAATATCACTGCCCAAACCGACAGCTTTGAATTCCTCTGATTGCACATCGCGTAGATTATTCAAATATTCCTTTGGATTTCCTTCAAAACCTGCTATTTTCTTGTTATAGTGTGAATTATTTACAATACAGTCAGCGGCATAGCTTTTAAGCATTCTGTCATACAGTTCTTTGAATACCTTTTCCTTTGAAAGATACTCCAGCCCTATTATTCTGCCGTTGACCTCAACAATCATTCCTGTCTGACCTGCTATAGGTTTCAGATTTTCAGAATAATCATCAAGTTCTGATTTGAATCTACCAAGTACATCATTCATCGCATTAGTCGGAGATTCTACATTAGCCGCCATTGAATAATTTGCAACATCATCCCAAACCTGTCTTTGGTCTGAACGGGCACCTATACCTGCACGCATAGCAAACTCCACAGACCTTTGTTTGTTCATACGCATCCGGTTTGGCATAGAATAATCTGACATCATAAAATTCTTTGATTTATAACTCCAGCGACTTTGCTCAACACAGCTAACAGGAATAATAACTTCTGCCTGTTTGTTAATTAAAATCGAAACATTCAGCACACGATTTTGCTTTGCACCGACGAGCTCTATGCCGTCCCAAAAGAAGACTTTGTAATCGGAATGATTTTTTAACAGAAGTTCGGGAACTGAACCACCTTTATCAATTTCGGTGATTTCTATTAAGGAACTTTTCAGCAGTCCTTCTGGTGAAACATAAGTAACTTTTGACTTATCCTTATTAATAAGTGGATATACAGTCAGATTTTTATAACTGACAGGTTCACATGTTTGCAGGTTGTCGAGCAATTCAATAATTTCAGTTCTCATTACATTTTCTCCTATATTTTTCCAAAACATTTTATTATTTTAGTACAAATAAATTAGTATTAACGACAGATAATGTCATTTGGAAAATAAATAGTGATTTTTTAGGATAATTTTATGGATACAGAATCAGTAAAAACAGCAAGGGTGCTTTTTCTTTATAAGAAATTGCTTAATGGTAAGAAATTCACAACAGATGAAGCCCATGAGATGATTGAAGATGAATTTGGTACAACAAGTGTGCGAAGCGTACAAAGAGATTTGAGCTTGTTGCAGGAATGCGAGCCAATGCTTTTTTCCGAAAAGGACGGCAGACAAAATGTCTGGAAACTGGAGAAGTCAGCTGTCAAACCAAAAGCTATAGTACACTTTGAGAAGAATCAACTTTTGTCATTTCATATCCTCAAAGCACATCTGAAGGCATTTCGCAAAACAGTAATCGAAGAGGAAATCAAAACCCTCACCGACAAGCTCGAAGAAATTGCTCCACATGAAGTTTTTTCGTATGATAGTTTGTATTGGGACCAAAATATCGGTCAATACGATTACACACAAAAAGACCCAACGATTCGCAGGATTATTAAATTTATATCAGAAGAGCAATGGGTGAAGGTTGAATATCGTTCAGGAGGAAAAGAAAAGGTAAAGAAGTTTGATATTTTGCTGAGATGCTTTTTCTATTATTCCGGTTCGCTTTATTGCGTTGCTTATGTGCCATACCATGGTCATCATATTGCCTTGGCTGTCCAGCACATTGATAAACTTGAACCATTGGAAACTCATAGATACAAAGCTAAGAAATTTGACTTTAAAGAATGGTCGAAGTACCGCTTCGGTGTTTACCATGGCGAGTTGAAGAAAGTTGTTTTGAGGATTCACAAAGGGTTCAATGTATATTTTG
>RCNQ01000071.1 GCA_003731675.1 Bacteroidetes/Chlorobi group bacterium ChocPot_Mid | reverse complement strand
CAAAACTTTAGCAAACAATATTTTTGGCGAGTAAGGGGTATGAACAATAAGGACACTTCACAATGGTCAGATGTATATTCCTTCTCTACCGGAATGCAATCGCCCGTTTTGATTGAACCAAACAATAATGATAAAGGTGTGCCATTGAATTCCCGTTTTTCCTGGAATATGGTCAGTAGTGCTACTAATTATAATGTTCAGGTAGCTAGTGACTTACTATTTAAAAATATTATTGTAGATAAACATCTGAACAACAATACTTATGAGATACAATTACCAGAAAATAATAAAAGTTATTTCTGGAGAGTCCGTGCCTATCATAGTGGGGACACAAGCAGTTGGTCAGATACTTGGAGTTTTACTACTGAATTACCCATACCTGTTTTAGAATATCCGTCAAATAATGAAATGAATGCTGATACAAGCGGTAAATTCTTATGGAATGATTGCGGTAAAAATCTTGGATATAACATTGTTTTATCAAAAGATTCAATCTTTACTGATATTGTAAGTAACTTTTTCATTATTCCGAATAACCTTGATTACGAAGCTTTGGATTACAATAGAGAATATTATTGGAAGGTAAGATGTATTAGTGAAAATGACACAGGAAATTGGTCTGAAATATTCAAATTTGAAACAAGATTATCAAGACCTGTCTTGATATCACCTGCGGATAGGCAGATAATTACCACTAATAAATTATTGTTGATTTGGAACAATGTCCCGGGAAGTACAATTTATAATATTGATGTTGGTTATGACAGAGATTTTTTAAATATATACCAGAAGGAACAAAATTTCACAGGGACTTCTCTCATTTTGAATAATATTCCAAAAGGAACAGAACTTTTTTGGCGTGTCAGTGCAAATAATGATAAAAAATCAAGCCAATGGTCCGAAATCCGGAGCTTTAAAGTTATGTATAATGATACTCTGATTCCAAAACCAATCTTGCTCAGTCCTGACGATAATGCTATTGAAATTGACACTTCGGGATTATTAATCTGGCATTCTGTTACAAATATTGGAGAATATAATATTGAACTTTCTCACAATTATAGTTTCTCATCACCAATTATTCACGAAACAGTAACAGCTGACACGATGTTTATCTACAATAATCTGGATTTTGAAACCAAATATTATTGGCGAGTAAGAGCTGTAAAAAGTGATACTTTGAGCGATTGGTCTGATATTTGGAGTTTTACCACTAAACAAGCAATAACAGTTGAAGAAGAAAAATCAAAAATGCAAAACATTATGGTTAATGATGGAATTTTAAGAATAAATTCAAAAGGAATAGATTTCAAAGACATATCCATTTACAATTTATCTGGGCAAAGAATGCAGTTAGATGCTAAAACTGAATTTAATGAAGATGAAACAATTATTAATATCAGTAATTTCCCCGATGGAGTTTACTTTTTACATTTTAATGTAACAAGCAGACTAATTCAAAATATAAATTCAAGCTCATCATTTGTAATTATTAAATTTGAATAGCTGAAAAATTATTTTTACAATGAATACAAAAAGTAAATTCATCGAGACAGTCAATAAATTAAGTGATTTGAAATACATTGATGACCTTGATAAGTTGATTGAATCAGGCAAAAAAGATATTACTATAAAAAATTTAGTTGGTTCATTAGGTTCACTTACCATAGCAGGACTTTGTAACCGCAAAAAAAGAAATTATTTTATCATTACTTTCAGCAACAAAGAAGCAGAAGAATGGCATCACAACCTTTCCTTATTCATTGATGAAAATAAAATTGCTTTATTAACCGCTCCACAAAAGGACTCAAAATTTGAAGTTGAAACCTTAGACCAGCGTTATATCTGGCTCATCGAAGGATTAGATAAAATTAGAAAAAATGAATATGTAATTGTTATTACTACTCCTGAAATATTTGATATAAAATTACCAAGACAAACAAATTTTAAAAATAATACAAAAACAATTTATCGTGGGGAAAAAGTAAATTTTTTAGAATTTACGCAAGGTCTCATACTAAATGGTTTTGATAAAAAAGATTTTGTATCAGGTCAAGGTGATATTTCAATCAGAGGTGGAATTGTAGATTTTTATCCTTTAGGTTGGTCTAATCCTTTGAGAATAGAATTTTGGGGTGATGAAATAGAATCCATTAGGGAATTTGACCCTATATCACAGCGAAGTATTCAACATCATGATTCCATTGATTTTTTTGAAACAGTATTCGAATCAGAACGTGATTTATTCGATTCTAATATTATGGAATATTTTTCAGATGACACAATTTTTGTACTGGATTCCCCTGAAATGCTTATTTCAGAGTATAAAACAAATAATTTACCTCATTTCAATATTACATTGAATCTTAATAAATTTGGAAATGCAGATATCAACATTAATTCAAATGAGCAACCCAAATTCCATGGCTCTGTATCGAAACTTGTGAAAGAAATTATTAAACTGTTTCAAAGTAATACGAAACTTATTTTGTGTGCAGAAGGAAAAATCCATTCTGAGCGTTTTCAGGAATTAGTTGAAAGTAGAATAGATGACATATTAAAAAATAATACAGATTTAAATGATGATTTTGAAGAGATTCATCCGACACTATCAGGCTATCATAATTTTTCAGCTGATGCAATTAAGAAGCAGATTGTCTGGCTCGATGAAACTGTGAGTGATGGCTTTATTCTACCCGAATACAAATTCGCCATTTTTACAGAACATCAGGTTTTTGACAGGGCAAGATTCCAAATCTATCGAACAAAAAAACACATTTCAGGTATTAGCTTGCAGGAATTGAATCAACTGAATATTGGTGATTACGTTGTTCATCTGGATAAGGGAATAGCAAAATTTAACGGCTTTCACAAGGTTACTATGGGTGGAAGTTTACAAGATTGCGTAAAACTTGTTTTTGCTGAAGGTGATATTCTTTATATTACTTTAAATTATATCAACAAAATCCAAAAATATTCTTCTCAGGAAGGAGTAGAACCAAAGCTAAGCAAACTTGGCACAAGAGAATGGATTAAGAAAAAAGA
>RCNQ01000070.1 GCA_003731675.1 Bacteroidetes/Chlorobi group bacterium ChocPot_Mid | reverse complement strand
CCAGATAGAAATAACCATTGTTTGATTCCCGTCGGCTATTGGTAAACCATTAGCATCCAAAATCCTCCCCTGATAATTTATCTCCTTTGGTTGACCCAAAGCATTTTCATGCATAGTTATCGCTATAAAAAAGATAAGTATCAATGTACTTAAATAAGTTAATTTTTTCATTATATCTCCTTATATTTATTATTAATTTATTTTATAAAAATTATTTTCGTATTCAACATTATCAAAAAAAACTCACGAATAATTTTAAAAATTATCCGAACAAATGAAACTATATCGGCTATTCTATCGAACTATAACCATCACATTTCTGAGGTTTAAATCCTTTTGAACAGCAGAAAAATCAGTTCTATATCCATTAACAGTCAATTCATAAGTATATGAACCCGCAGGACAATCAATACCTTCCTCATCTTTACCGTCCCAAACTATCTCCTGAGCACCACTTGACTGTACCCCAAGTTCAAAAGTCTTCCTCAACCTTCCAATCATATCATATATTCTCAGAGTTGTAGAACCTGTGCCGGTTAAAGTGTACTTGATGGTAGTATTGTAACTAAACGGATTAGGATAATTAATCAACTCATTGGAAAGTGTAATCGGTTTCTCCTCAACATCACCAGGTTCTTCATAAGGTACCCAAAAACCTTGATGTAGGTTTTCCTGTCCAGATTGAGACACGGTAAAAATGGCTGTTTGTCCCAAAATCCCACTAATGTGAGTATCAGCATTTGTAGCATCAACAGCTCCGCCGGAACCTATGACTGACCTTTGCAAAACAGATGTTTGTGCATTCGTTGAACTCAAAAAAGCACTCATAAAAAATGCTATGAGTATCAGAAGAGCAAAATCTTTTTTCATAAAAAAATCTCCTATCATTAAAATTTATTTAACCTTAATTATTTCCTTTTCATATAAACAAAGTCGTATTTTGTCAACTTTGACTAAGCAAATTACAAATTTTATTAAACTTAATCAAACAATATTATAACATTTTAATCAAAAAAATCTCATTATTCAAATAAAAAAAACACAATAAATCTTTGACTCATTAATCAAAAAATTAGTTTAAATTCATTATATTATTTAGATTAAGCTAAAATCCAAACTTCCAATTTTACCTGCATTATTAAAATAAATTAATTTATTAAAAATGAAATTATTCCAAAATTTATATATTTTTTGATTATTAATCTGCAATTAGCTAAATTTGTAGTTCTGTAAATGAAAATAAAAGATTTTGTATATCTGGAGGTATATAATTGAAAAAACACATTGGTAAAATTTTGATAATCGTTATTCCGATTATTGCAGCAATTGCTATGTTATATCCAACATATAGGGCTTATGATTTGAATAAAATCAAAACTCAAGTTGAAAAATTAGCTGAGCAAGACTCTACTTCTGCTGATTCATTGGCAAGAATCGAAAGATTCGAAAAACAATACGGCAAAGACCTTGAAAGCGCTAATAACAATAGAGTTAAATTAGGATTAGACTTACGTGGTGGTATGTATGTTACACTTGAAGTTGACGTAGTCAGATTAATTGATGAATCTGCTCAAAAAGAAACAAAAGACGAAATATTTGAGCAAGTCATTGCTGAAACCCGTCAAGAATCTCAAAACAACAACGACCCTGTTATTGATATTTTCTTAAAAAAATTCAATAAAATTGCAAGACCAAAGGGTAAATCTCTTTTGAGTTACTTTGACATTGGCGACATCCGCGATGCTTCTGAAGAAAAAATCATCGAAAGACTAAAGAAAAACGAAGAAAGTGCTATTGACCAAGCACTCGAAGTCATCCGCCAAAGAATTGACAAATATGGTGTCTCTGAACCTACTATCCAAAAACAAGGTAGCAGGAGAATAATGCTCGAATTGCCTGGCGTGAACAAAGAAAACGAAATGCGCAAACTTTTACAAACTACAGCCCGTCTTGAATTCAACCTTGTTAAAAATGACCAAAAAATTGTCAGAGCATTCTATAAAATAGACAAATTACTCGCAGAACAAGCAAAAAGAAGAAAAGGGATTTTAGATACTAACTCGACTTCTCTAACTTCCGACACTGCCTCTGCAATTAAAGACACTACAAAAAATATTGCAGCGAAAAATGACACTACAAGTTCGGATACAACAACTGCTAAAAAAGCAGATACATCTAATCCTTATGCAGGACTTTCGGAAAAAGAAGCTCAAAGAAGATACTTGGAGGACCATCCATTCACTACATTATTCTTAACTTTTTACCTTTCACCTGGCGAACGCTCACAATCAATGCCTGTTAATTACACAGCTGATGCTTTCCCATCTGAAGGTGAGTATAACTTTATGATTTATGAACCTATGCTCAAAAAGTTCAACGAAATTCTATCAAGACCTGAGGTCCGTTCTTTGATTCCTTCAGATTTAAAGATTTTAAGAGAAGCTAAACCAGATGAAAGAATACTAAAACAAAGCAATGTTAATGCTTATAACTTTTTCGCACTAAAAGCTGAACCTGAATTAACCGGTGATGTTATCACTAACGCTGTTGCTACATTCGACCCTCAGACTAATCAACCAATGGTTACTATGGGAATGAATACTGATGGTGCCGAACGTTGGGCAAGAATTACAGGAGCTAATATTAAAAAACGTATCGCCATCGTTCTCGATGACCAAGTTTACTCAGCTCCAGTAGTTCAAGTAAAAATCACTGGCGGTAATTCACAAATTACAGGTATGGCAAATGCTGACGAAGCTCACTTACTCGAGATAGTTCTAAAAGCTGGAGCATTAAAAGCACCAGTTCAAATTATTGAAGAAAGAGTTGTCGGTCCTTCCTTGGGTGAAGATTCTATTCGCAGTGGTATCACCGCTCTCGTAATTGCTACAATTTTAGTTATTCTCTTTATGATATTGTACTATCGAAAAGGTGGTATAATAGCTGATTTTGCCGTTATTTTGAATATCATTTTGATTATAGCTGTCCTTGCAGCTTTTCAGGGAACATTAACATTACCCGGTATCGCTGGTTTGATTCTTACCTTAGGTATGGCTGTTGATGCCAATATCCTGATATTTGAACGTATTCGCGAAGAATTATTCAAAGGTCGCTCACTGCGTTCTGCCATTGATGAAGGATTTAGTAAAGCATACAGTGCCATTATTGACTCTAACATCACTACTGGTATCACTGCTGTTATACTTTATTTTCTCGGTACTGGACCAATTCAAGGATTTGCTTTAACCCTTCTTATTGGTATTTTCGGTACTTTATTCACTGGTATTATGGTATCTCGTGCAATAATTGAATTGTTAATAGCCAAAGGAGCTACAAGCTTTAATTTCGGTCAACCAAAAGTAATTCAAAGTTAATTAAAAAGGAATAAGAAATGCAATTTTTTCATGGAACAAATATTAATTTTATTGGAAAAAGACAATTGTTCTTTTTCATTTCAATCAGCTTAATTGTTATTGGTCTTCTAACTGCAATTATTATGAAACCAGTCTTGGGAATTGATTTCACTGGTGGAACTGAATTAGCCATTGACTTTCATAAACCAATTAAAACTGAATCAATAAGAAAAACTTTTGAGAAAAGCGGATTTAAAGGTACAGAAATAAAATCCTACGGTAAAGAAAATCAATTCCTGATTCGTATCCAGACTTCACAAAAAGCTGAAGTTCTGGTAAATGAAATAGTACGTAAAAATTATCCAGAATACAATATTGAAATCCTTAAAGTTGACCAAATCGGTCCAAAAATTGGTAAAGAATTAGGTCTTCAAGCCGTCTTTGCTGTTTTGTTATCTGTTATAGCAATACTACTTTACATTGCTTTCAGATTCGAATTCGTTTTTGGTCTCGGTGCTGTTATTGCACTAGTCCACGATGTGCTGATTACATTTTCTATGGTAGTCATCTTTCATCATCTTGGGATTTTAGACTTGGAAATTGACCAATCAATTGTTGCCGCTTTGCTAACAGTTGTTGGTTACTCAATCAACGATACAGTTATTATTTTCGATAGAATCAGAGAAAATAGAGAAAAGTTCAAAGGATTTGACTTTATTAGAATGACTAACCAGAGCATCAATGAAACACTAAGCAGAACAATCAATACTGTTATTACTGTTGTTTTAGTGCTTATTACATTAGTATTCTTAGGTGGTCCGGTTCTTCAAGGCTTTGCATTTACCATGTTAGTTGGTATCATTACAGGTACTTATTCATCAATTTACATCGCAAGTTCATTCGTAATTTGGTTCATGCAAAAAGTTAAAAAAGTTGAACTGAAAGAATATACCGGGCTTAACGTAGAACCTGAAAAAGCTTAACTCTATTAATCGAGGTAATTTTATGAACACAGAACTCATTGTTAAGGAATTAAACAAGCAAACATTTTCTATTATGTTAGGCGAAAACCTTTTTGGAGGTAATGAAGCTTTAACCTTCTCATCCAAAATTAATGAACTGTGTAATAACAATGCTAAAAATATTATCGTTGACCTTAATCAAGTCAAGATGATTAATAGCTCTGGTATAGGAATGCTCGTTGGAGGGCTTACCACATCAAAGAAGAATAATGCTTCTTTGATTTTAGTCGGGCTTTCAGATAAAATCAAAAGTCTTTTGCAAATGACTCACCTTGACCAGGTTTTTGCAACTTTTGACTCTATTGATGATGCTTTGAAAAGTATTTGAGTGATTGTAATTTAATACCTATCGTAAATGCTCCGATTTCTTAACGATACGGAGCATTTTTTAGGAAAAAATACGTCATCCTGAGCCTGTCGAAGGACGTCATCCTGAGCTTGTCGAAGGATGAGCCTGTCGAAGGACGTCATCCTGAGCTTGTCGAAGTATGAGCTTGTCGAAGGATGTCATCCTGAGCCTGTCGAAGGACGTCATCCTGAGCTTGTCGAAGGATGAGCTTGTCGAAGG
>RCNQ01000345.1 GCA_003731675.1 Bacteroidetes/Chlorobi group bacterium ChocPot_Mid | reverse complement strand
CCATTCTGATGGTTCTGAAGTTGTATCTGTGCTGGGTTTGATGATTTTGTCAATAATCCATAAACTGTCTGACAGTGATTTATAGAAATTGATTTTTGGAGAACCGAGGGTAATTTCATTAACAACAATTTTGCTTCTGAAGAGTGGGGAAATTTTAATTCCAGCAAATAAGTCTTTTGAGTAAATAATTGTATCTCCTTTGTAGGTAACAGATACATCTTTCAGTTTAATTCCTAATAAATATGAGAATTGGATATCTTTGAATTCAAATTTGGCTCCTTCCTGTAGTTCGTTGTTAACAACAGTGAAAATTAGTCCTGAGACCCAGTATCTGAACCATTGAGCTTTGGTCAGAAGCATAAGTGTTATGGTCAGGATAACGATAAAGGAAGATAAAATGAGTAAAAAAGGATAAAAATTCCTTTTAATCCTGAGCCAGAAACCTTTCTTTTTTCTGTCATGATTTTCAAAAGTTTCCTGTTCTTCTGTTTGAGAACTCATTAAACCCATTAAACTTATTTAACTATTGATTATATTTGTAAATAATTTTTAATAAATATTATAATAATATTAGTATATAGCAAAATTGAAGCCAAAAATTTCATTACGATGGAGATTGACGATATGGTATAGTACAATAGTGCTGTTATCATTGGTTGCTTTTGCTTTTTTTTCATATTATTGGGTATTTAATGAGTTGTATTCGAATTTGGATGAGTCGCTGAAAAAAATATCAAATACGTTGAAATATATTATTAAGGAAGAGGCACGGTATTCAGAGCTGGGGGAAGAGGAAAGTGAATTGTCGTATTTGCTTTATGGGAGAAAGGATAAGTTCAATATTTTTAAAAAAGAGGAGAGGTCGAGATTTATAGGACCATTAAGACCTGAAAAAAATGAAACGAATACTTCCCCGAGTGATGTGGTTTGGTCAGCAATATTTACTCATTTATTGTTAAATCCGGATAATTATTTTATACAGATAGCAGATACAAATTTGCAGATAATATGGAAGTCGAAAAATCTGGAAGCATATGAATTACCTGTAGATAAGACATATCAGGCGGGTAAGGTGAAGAATGCGAGGTATTCTAAGTATGTTTATTATGATAATGTAATAATCGGTAAGGAGAAGCTCCGATTGCTGATAAACAGGAATGAGTATTCAATAATAACAATAGCATATACGGTAAGGGAGGTTCAAGAGACATTGCAATCGTTGTTTAGTGCAATATTGCTGGCGGTTCCGATAATATTACTTGTATCAATTGCTGGTGGAATAGCTTTAGCCAAGATGTCGTTGAAACCGGTAGATAAGATGACACAGACAGCAAATGATATAACAGCAAAAAATCTCTCTTTAAGGATAGAGGAGCCAGATACAGACGACGAGATAGCAAGATTGGCAAGGACATTGAATAATATGATAAAACGTCTTGAGCAATCTTTTTTGAGAATACAGCAATTTACTTCAGATGCATCTCATGAGCTAAGGACTCCATTGACAATTCTGAGGGGAGAAATAGAGGTAGTATTAAGTAGGGAAAGGACAGAGGAGGAATATATTGAGGTTCTTGGTAGTGCTTTGGAAGAAGTGGTAAGACTTTCGAATGTTGTTGAATCATTGTTGCAATTGTCAAGGGCGGACGGAGGTCATGCGAAACTATCTTTTGAGCGAGGTCATTTGTCAACTTTGATTGAAGATATTGCTGAGGATATTAGTATTATAGCAGAAGCAAAGGATATCACAATAACGACAGATATACAAAATGGGGTAGTTGCTCAGTATGATGAAGGTAAATTGCATCAGGCGGTTTTGAATGTATTGGACAATGCTGTAAAATATACTCCTGAAAAAGGGAAGGTAAAGGTGTCTTTGAAAGACAGAGAGCATTATGTTGAGATTAAAGTTTCGGATAATGGTTTAGGAATGACACAGGAAGAGCTAAGTCATATTTTCGACAGGTTCTATCGTGTGGACAAAGCTCGTTCTTCCGAAAACATAAAGGGTTCAGGTCTTGGGCTTTCAATTGTCAAATGGATTGTCGAAGCACACGATGGCAAAATATTCGTAGAAAGTCAACCCAAAAAAGGCACAAATTTCATTATGATGTTGCCTAAGAGTCAGAATCTTTCTTAGTCGTGCAATATTGTATGAAATTAATTAATTAAAAATCTTTGACTATTAATTCTATAATTGTCTTTTAAAACAATAATATAAACTCCACATGATAAACTGTTTATATCTATGGGTAAATTATTCTCACCCGCTTGTAACTCAATCTTATATTCTTGTAACTTAACTCCCAACAAATTATAAATTTCTATTTTAGATATTCCGGAATTTTCGTTAAAGATATTAAGTGAAATGTTGTTTGTAAGAGGGTTTATGGAAATATTCAAAGTTCTATTATTAGGAGATTCCTCTTTAACTTTCAACAAGTCAATTTCAATTTCAGCTAAATATACACTATCATAACCATGTTTTCCGTAAATTACAAGGTTGCCATTTTCTTTTTCAGCTACTCCCTTAATTTCATTCTTTCCATTTATATTCCAAATATATTTTTGTAAAACTTCACCGGAACTATCAAGGATTGAAAGCCAAAAGTCCGAATTATCATGCCATACATTGTTGGCTGTATCTCCAAAACAGACAATATATTTACCATTTTGAATTTCTTTGCAGCCATTTGTATGTTGCCATCGCTCAGAAGGAATTATAGTTTGCATTAATATTTTTCCATCTTTTGATAATCTTGATAAAAATATATTCTTATTTTTATAATTTTCAAAGCCAAATACCAAGTAATCACCAGTCAAAGATTCAGATATTTCAGCAATCGAAGTATAATTACTGTTATTTTGTTCAATTTTTTGTGACCAAATATAATTACATTTCATATCGTATTTAATAATCACAGAATACCTTGGCGTATCAGCACGAGTATTTTCAGGTCCCCAGTCAATAACTAAAAGAAAACTATCTTTTGTAATAATTCCCCTGGGCAATCTAGCTTTAATAGTGCTGTAAGGAATTTTTGAATAATCAAGCATCATTGAATCAATTTGCTGCATTTCATTATTATATTTATAAAGAAATGTTTCGACTGTTCTTCCGGTACCATCGCCACCCAAATAATACATTCCTAAATCATGAATAATTGGACCCCATTTCCAAATAAATGAATATGATTTATCATAAAATTTTTCTTTAATATTTCCTGTTTTGTCTATTTTAAACATGTATGGTTGGGTATAAGTAAAATAGTTTAAAAATTCATTATCCTTTTCAATTATCATATCAACCCTCGTATTATGTGAATCAAGAAGTTCATATTGTAATTTGATATCACCAAGGACATTTACAACAATGACTCCTTGATTAGTTATCATAGTTTCCTGACTTCCAATTTTTGTACCTAAATAGCATAAAAAATAACTACTAT
>RCNQ01000007.1 GCA_003731675.1 Bacteroidetes/Chlorobi group bacterium ChocPot_Mid | reverse complement strand
CCTGTGATTTCCCACAGATGATTAGTTACAATTTCTGGGAATTTTGGGTCAGCATTGATTCCTGTACCAATCGCAGTTCCTCCCATATTGATTTCGAGGAATAGTTTGGCGTTTTGCTCCAAACGGGTGATTTCTTCTTCGAGAGTTGCGGCATAAGCACCGAATTCTTGTCCGAGAGTCATTGGTACGGCGTCTTGAAGCTGAGTGCGTCCCATTTTGATAACGTGTGAGAATTCTTTGGCTTTGTTTTTAAAAGAGTCAATCAATTCTTTGAGAACAGCAACAAGTTTTTTGTTTGAATAGCAGTTCGCAATTTTTAATGCAGTCGGATAGACGTCGTTAGTTGATTGAGATAAATTTACATGGTTGTTTGGATGACAAAATTCATACTGACCTTTTTCGTAGCCCATGATTTCGAGAGCTTTGTTGGCAATTACTTCGTTTGCATTCATATTAGTTGATGTACCTGCACCACCTTGGACCATATCCACAACAAAGTGAGTATGTAGTTTGCCGTTAATGATGAATTGACATGCTTCGATTATAGCATCGGCAACTTTTGGAGAAAGCAATCCTAATTCGAAATTGGTTTTTGCACAAGCTAATTTGACCTGAGCCAGAGCAATGATTAAATCTTCAAAGTGATTAATGGAGACTCCGCTAATGTTGAAATTTTCTGTTGCACGAAGTGTTTGGATGCCGTAATAAAATTCGTAAGGGACATCGCGTTCACCGAGCAGGTCGTGTTCTTTTCGTGTTCTGCCTGAGATATATTGAGCCGCGGCGTCAACGACTTGATTTGTAGTTTGGCGCATTCTGCGTGAGATGATTCTGGAAATCTGGGATAAAATTTTTGCGACGAGAATTGAATCATCTTTCATCAGCTCGTTGATATGACTGCTGTGAATGGAGAAAATAATTGAATCTTCGGTTACTTTTGCACTTGTTGAGTGCGGATAGTTGTCCATAAAAGAGCCCTCGCCGAGGAAGTCATATTTTGAGAATTTATTGAGTTTTTTTTCAGTTCCGAAAGAAGTGGTTTTGACTAAATCAACAGCACCATCGAAAATCATAAACATATTTTCACGGGAAGTATTTTGTTTGAAAAGGTAATTACCTTTTTTGACGTTTTCGACTTTAACGAAATTTGAAATTTTATCAATTTCTTTTTCTTCGAGATTTTTAAATAGCTCGACATTTTTTAAAAATTCTGTGATAATTTTCTTGTCCATATTGAATCCAATAAATAATAATTAAGAAAAATAAAAAAGCAAATTACGAATAATTTTTAAGTTTAATTTAAAATTAGTTATAAAAATTTTGTGTTAAGATTAAAGGAAAAGATAAGGTTTCCAATCTTCATTCAGGGTGGACATATATCGTTGAATGAACAATATGTAATTTGGTCTGTAGGGTTTACGTATAAGCTTCATACCTGCTTCTTCGGGAGTTCTGTCAGCTTTTTTATTGTTGCATTTTTTGCAGGCAGAAACGAGGTTTTCCCATGAGTCTTCACCACCCTTTGATTTGGGAATAACGTGGTCAATAGTTAGCTCTTTTGTTTTTGTGCCGCAGTATTGACAGCAGGAATTATCGCGATAATGAATGTTTCGTCGGGACAACTCGATTTTTCTGAAAGGGATACGTATATATGAAATTAAACGTATGATACTTGGGTATGGGATTTTTTGACTAACAGAGCGAACAAGAATGCCATCTCTTTTTGAGACTAATTCAGCTTTCATAAGGTAAAGCAGGAGAATAGCTTTTTTTGCAGAGCAGATGCCAATCGGCTCATAGCTTTGATTTAAAATAAGAACTCTTCCACTCAGAGATATTGAGTGTGAACTCAGGAACTGTGGTGTTGACTGAGCATCAATATTTTTATTAACGGGAAAATTGAAATCCTAACCTCCGTAATAAATACTGAAATACTTAATTTAAGTTTCTAAATTAATAAATTTTTTTGAAATAAGAAAATTATTATTACCTGAGAGATAACATATTATTTATTTTTTTATATGTTTTTCTTTTTTTCACCAGAATTTAATATCAATATTTTATCCCAATTTATTTTACCATCAGGAAAACAATATTCTTGAGAGAATTTCAGAGTGAATTGATTAAGAGTTTGAATATATAAATTATGAAATTCCTCATTTTTTTCTTTTGCTTGATTTTTTAAAGGTTTGATAATGTCAAGATACAGATTTTCTTCATCCGAAATAAACTTCCAAAAGGTTTGACCACAGTATTTATAGTAATCATGTTTGTTTAGTGTGATTGAAGATCTTCCATAACAACAACCGTTTACTGCGACAACATTAAGCTTAGAGTTACTGGTTTTTAAAGTTCTTTTTGCTGAATTGAAATCCATAATTAGTTTTCTTATTTGACTACTATTTCCCCAATTTGGTCCTGATTTTATGTTGACAATATATCGTATCTTTTCATTATCAAATTCTAAATCAATACCTTCAATTCCGGATTTCCAACCTCCAAATACCTTATTATTAATGAAAATTGCAAGACCTTCTAACCAATCACCAAATATTGTTTCTTCATTAGATGATAAATGAGAATCCAAAATATTTTTTACAATATCATGTGCATCCTCAAGATTTTTTGCACGAAAAAGATATGGATTTTTTCTCTTTAAAACATTTTCGAGTTTTAACTTTAATAGATTTTCATATCGTTGCTGATGGAAATTTCCTATATTCTTCTCTACGTATTGTGTAATTGTGCTCAGTTTGAATTTCATGGTCAGTTTTATCCTTAAATAAAGTATGTGGCATTTCATCTATTTGCTTTAGAACTTTGTCGCAATATTCCTTTAGTATATCAATACCTATGGATTTCCGATTCATTTTTTGTGCAACTAAAACAGTTGTTCCAGAACCCATAAAGGGGTCTAATACAAGGTCTCCTGGCTTTGTAAATAATTTAATAAACCATTCCGGTAGTTCTTCGGGAAAAGCTGCACTATGGTCTTTATTGTAACAGACTGTTGCGAAATGAAGCACATTATTAGGATAAACCTTATCCCGATTTAACCAGTTCGAAATATTTTTTCCAAAACCACTTCCATTTTTTGCATTATCCCTTCTTTTATCAGTTTCGCTTAAATTTTTAAGTCTGCCGTTTGCCCAATCACCAACCGGTTTCATAACCTCTTCCTGATACATATTAAATTTTCTAGATTTGTTAAATTGGAGTAGTCGTTCCCATGAATCTCTAAAACGATTTGGCCATTTTCCGGGATAACTATTTTTTTTATACCAAATAAATTCTTCCGTCCATAGCCAACCTTGCTTACGTAAAGCTAATATTAATTCGATAACGTATGTATGTCTTTCTCCATTTTCAGCTTTTTCTTTTATATTTAAGATGAAAGTTCCAGTTGGTTTTAGAACTCTTAATAATTCTTTACTTTTTGGTATGAACCAATCGACATATTTGTTTGGATGAATACCACCATAAGTATTCTTTCGTCTATCAGCGTAAGGTGGTGATGTTACAATCAAATCTACAGTATTAGATTTAAAGTCTCTTAATATTTCACCGCAGTCACCATTCAATATTTTTACTTGATTATTCAATTTGTTTTCCTGTTTTGTAACTCTTCACTAATAGTCTTACAAAATATATCTCTAGGTTGTTCTAATTCCCAAGAAAAATATTTTCTGACTAAATTAAAATCTTCTTCATTTAGTTCGTCACTAAAAGATTCTTTCATGTCGTTTATTACATCTTCTTTTGTCAAATACCATAATAATTCTGATTTATTATTATACTCATTCATCAATTATTTTCTCATTTTGCAAAATTTCCTAACATAAATTTATTAATAATTTTGTTAATATGGAAATAATAGAAGTTTATAAATTTAATCTTATGACGTATTATGGTTTATAATCTTTTCCTGCTCGTAAGGCTTTGATGTTGTCCTCAACTATTTTTTCTCCTTTTCTGCCGAAAAGTGTATGGATTGCTTTTTCGAGTTGTTCGAATTTTATGTCGAGGTAGGGCGATGCGGCACCTAAGACTACCATGTTCGCTGATTTTGAGGATTTTAATTCCTTTGCAATTTTGTCGGCGTTGAGAGCTATTACGTTTTGTATTTTTGAAAATTCGGTCATTATTGAATCTAATGAAGGATAGTCAGGGATGTTGATGTATGGTTCGGTATTTGTAACAAGCCATCCGTTCTTTGATAGCCATGGGAGGTAGCGTAAAGCTTCCATTGGTTCTACGGAGATAATTATGTCTGCTTTTCCTAAAGGAATCAAATCAGAAAAGATTTCTTTGTCAGAAAGACGGAAGTGTGATTGGACGGCACCGCCTCTTTGGCTCATTCCGTGAACTTCTGATTGTTTGAAGAATAGATTTTCTGCGACGGCGGCATATCCTATAGTCGCAGCTATCGAAACAATACCCTGTCCACCAACTCCTGCTAAAATTATGTCTTTTTTCATGTTCTTGCTATCAAAAATTATCAATGAATTAAAAGTAAATTTTAATTTGTTATTTTTTTCTCTCTTTAGCCATTTTTCTGGACTCTACAATGCAAATCCTTCTTGGAATGATAACCGATACACCATTGTACTCTAATTCCTGTTTAATGATTTTCACGTTTTCCTCGTGATGTCTGCTGAGTGGATTCAGTACGTGTATGTGTTCGGGTTCGACGCCGACTCCTTTGCAAATATCTTCGAGTTTCCCGTGTCCTGGTGAGAATTGACCACCTGTCATAGCGGTAATGCCGTTATCTAATATGAAAATGGTTACAGGTGTTTTATCATTGACGCAGTCTAAAAGCCCTGTAATTCCTGAATGTGAAAATGTTGAATCACCTATTACAGCCACAGCTGGCACTAATCCTGCATCTGCGGCACCTTTTGCCATTGTAATAGATGCTCCCATATCTACACATGAGTTAATTGTTTCATAAGGCGGCAAAGCACCGAGTGTATAGCAACCTATATCTGATAAGACTCTGCCTGGTGTGTAATCTTTAAGAGCTTCATTTAAAGCTTTGTAGGCATCTATGTGCGAACAGCCATCGCAAAGCTGAGGTGGTCGGTTAGCCACCAAAGCAGGTATTGCAGAACCTTGGGAAGAATTTAAATTTAGAGCTTTTGCTACTAAATCGGGATTTAGTTCGCCGTCTCTTGGCAATGAAGCATCGAGACGACCTCTGATTTTTTTTTCACTTCCAAAAAATCCATTGAGCATTTCCTCAACAAATGGGTAGCCATCTTCCAAGACTAAGATTTCATTACATTCATTAAATATCTTTTCAATTTTTTTTCTTGGTAATGGATATTGTCCGATTTTTAGTACAGGATAAGGTATTCCGTTTTCAAAATTTTCCATTAGGTAGTTGTAGGCAATTCCGCAGACAATTATACCTAATGATTTATCTTTACCATCATAATAAGTGTTAAAAACTGAATTTTCTGATTCGGTTTCAAGTCCAGCTTGTTTTTCCAAAAGTATTTTGTAACGTTTTCTTGCATTAGCGGGAATGAGGACATATCTTCTTAAGTCATCGGGGACTTTTACCGAATTTTGT
The DNA here is from genome assembly GCA_003731675.1 of Bacteroidetes/Chlorobi group bacterium ChocPot_Mid. Classification (GTDB taxonomy): domain Bacteria; phylum Bacteroidota; class Ignavibacteria; order Kapaibacteriales; family UBA2268; genus ChocPot-Mid. The sequence continues at coordinate 25,591 of RCNQ01000007.1, read as the reverse complement.
TCTTTTTTTGTTTTTGGTGTTACCCCGGCTCTTGAATGAGCGAGTCTTGTAGTAATTCTGACTAAAACGGGAGTTTCAAATTTTTCGGAAAAATCAAAGCCATAATGCATCATATCATAAGCTTCCTGCTGATTGCAAGGTTCTAACATAGGAATGAAAGCAAATTTGCCGTAATATCTTGAATCTTGTTCGTTTTGTGAGGAGTGCATGGAAGGGTCATCAGCAGAAACGACAATAAACCCGCCATTAACACCAGTTATGGATGAGTTCATGAAAACATCAGCGGCAACGTTCAAGCCGACATGTTTCATTGCACACATAGCTCTTTTGCCTGCATAAGACATACCGAGTGCAGATTCCATTGCGGTTTTTTCATTGGCTGACCAAGTATAGTGGACTTTGCCTTCTTTTGCTTCCTTTGAGTGTTGAACGTATTCTGTAATTTCTGTTGAAGGAGTTCCGGGATATGCATATATTCCTGAAAGACCCGCATCAATTGCTCCACGGGCTATTGCCTCATCGCCTAATAAAACCAAATTCATCATATAATTAAAATTTAATATTCAAAAAAAATATATTATCACTTAAAAAAATAAAGCACAAACTTAATAAAATTACTGTAAAAAAAGTGTTTTTTTAGGTGTTGTTCTTTAATATATTAAAAAAATTAATTATTTTTATGCGGTCGAAACCAGTAATTAGTAAATATAATTGGAGATTATGTATTTTTTTTAATAAAATGTATAATAATTTTTCTCACTTTTTTTTATTTTGGAAATAATTAGTTGAACATATAGCGGAGAATTTATGAAGAAGCTTTTACTAACATTAGTTGTGTTGTCATTTGTTATTAGTTACGTAAATGCACAGTACCGAGTTAAGACATTTGATTTGCTTGGAAATTATCGTATGAGAACTAATGCAGCAGGACCAGTGTTGCTTGCTGTTGACGAGATGCAAAATAAGATTTATGTTGCAAATACTTTAAGCTCTTCTATTTCGATAATTGACGGAAGGTCGAATAGGGTTGAGAATTTTCCGATAGGTGGCAGAGCACTTCAACATTTAAAAAGTACTGCGATGACTTTTGATAGCAGAGCTGGTTTGATTTTTATGATTGGCACTAAGAATTTCTCTGTTTTGGATTATAGGAGAAGGACTTTTAAGACTTTTAAAACTGATAAGCAGTTTGAGTGTATAACGGTTGATGAGAAGTCAGGTAATGCTTTTCTAACTGGAAGGGAAAGTTCAAAAATTGGTTTTTATAATGGGAAGACGATGGCTTATGACACATTGTCTTGGTTGGAACATGAAGAGGGTTTGGTTAATTTGAATCAGACTCCTCCTCCTGCTATCAGAAAGATTATAGCTCTTAATGATAAAAAGCAAACTGTTGTGGCTATTGATGGTTTTACTTCTACAATGTATTTAATGAATGGTTCAACGGGGACTATTTTAAGTAACAGGAAATTAGCTCTTGGTAATAATGATGGTCGTTGGCATCTTGCAGGTTTTGATGCAAATAGTGGTTATTTATATATTGCTACTGAGACAAAAGGCAGGGCAATAACTGATGTGGCAAAGATTGATGTTAACGGGGACAAAGATACTGTTATTCAGCTTCCGGAAGGTTTTACGGAGCCCGTTGGGATTTGCTACAATTCTAAACTTCAGGAAGTATATATTCCTTATGATAATCATGCTTTTGTGCATGTAGTTGATTTTAAGAATAATGGAAAGATCTCGTCAATTCCAATTCCAACTTTTGGTAATGACGGTAGTGCGATTGATATAAAAAATGATTTGCTTTATCTTGCAAGCTGGGCACACGGTGAAGTTGAGGTGATTGATTTGAAAGCTCGAAAATTTGTTAAGAAAATTTCTGACCTCGGGATAATTCCTCACATGTTTGCATTTGTTTTTAATCCAGCGAATAACAGTCTTTATTATCCTGTCGGAGCTTCTGCTGTGAATGGTGCTTTTGGTGCTTCTGTAACGAAATTAGACCCGATGGTTGATACAACTTATACAATAAGGACAGGATGGTCACCAATTGATATAATTGACCTCCCTAATCGAAATGCTGTTTTAGTTTTCAATAATGAAGACCAGTTTTGTGAGATAAAATATAGCGGTAATTTAAAGACTTATCAGTTACCTGTTAGGTTCCCGATTGTTTCGGCATATAGTCCTAATGGGAATATATATTTGTCTTATGGTCCTCACCAATCTTATTGGCCCGTGGTTTATATTTGGGGGGCGAAAAATGGTATTCTGAATATTGACAAGGAGAATTTAAGCTTTTACGACAGGAGGATTCCTCGTCAGGCAATGAATATGGCATTAGGAAAAGATGGGATACTTTACTTGCAACAGAATAATTGGGGGGCTGAACCAATTATTATTAACAAGATTGAAGATGAGGTGAGATATTATGAGATTGGCAGGAGGATAACTATCGAAGATACTGTTCAAAGGGAAACATCTCAAAGAGCTTTGAAGTATGATGAAAAAGAAAATCGGTTATACTTGTTGAAAAATGCAGAGAAGGATGAAGACCCATCGGTTGTGCATATAATTAACCCGGATAGTAATAAGGTGATTAAAAGCGTCAAAGTAGAAAGTGTTGCGACTGCACTTGAATTTGATGATAAATATATTTATACAGCAAATTTTGGTTCAAATTCAGTTTCGATGATTGATAAAAAGACGTATCAGGTTTTTAATGTCAAGGCAGGGAAATCGCCATTGCGTTTGGCGAAATGTGCTGGTAAGGTTTATGTTTTAAATCATAATAGCAGTGATATAATGGAGGTTCGGATACCAGAGGTGAACAGGACGAATTTGACAATGAAGATACCTCTTGAAGGCAAACCTGATAATTTTTTTAATTGGAATAATAAATTGATAACTACATTTTTTAATAATGATACTTTGTATATTACAGAAATTAATCCTGAGATGAAGGAGTTTTCAGTGGTGCAAAAGATAAATTATACTTATGGTCAAACAGGATTGGATGATGGAAATGCGGCGTTTTACGTAAAAGGATGTTACGGAGATGTTGTGCCAAGTTTGACTAAGGGTATTATTGATTCTAAGGGTAGTCTTTGGATTACTGATTTTCTTGCTGGGAGGGTTTATCTAATAGAAAAATAGATAATGAGAATAATAGCGATAATACCATCAAGGATGGCTTCAACACGTTTACCGAACAAGCCGTTGGTTGATATTTGCGGAAAACCGATGATTCAAAAAGTATGGGAAAATGTAAGTACCTGCCGATTAGTTGATAGAATTTTTGTAGCGACTGATGATGTAAGAATCTATGAAGCTTGTGCTGGGTTTGGTGCGGATTGCATTTTGACTTCTGCTGAGTTACCAAGTGGCACAGACAGAATAATGAAAGCTTATGAAATTTCTGGTGAGAATGCGGATGTTGTGGTCAATGTTCAAGGAGATGAACCACTTTTAAGTGGTGCAATAATTGATGAGTTGCTTGAAAATTTTATCAGGACTGATTTCGATGTCGGGACTTTGATTACTGAGATTAAGTCGCCCGAGGATTTACTCAATGACTCTGTGGTTAAGGTTGAATTGAATGAAAATATGACTGCAAAATGTTTTTCAAGAAAGCCTGTTCCTGAGATTGAAAATGTTCCTGTTGAAAATTGGCTTTCTTTGAAAAAATACTATAAACACATTGGGATTTATGCTTATAAAATTGATGCTTTAAGGAAATTTGTTTCACTTCCTGTTTCAGCTTGGGAAAGAGAGGAAAAATTGGAGCAGTTACGATTGCTTGAAACAGGAGCAAAGTATTTTTGTGTTGAAACTAACGCTTTTTTAATTGGTGTAGATACTCAGGACGACCTTGAGAAGGTAAGGAATTATTTGCAAAATCAATAATTATAAAATCAAACATATATTTCATTCTGAAATAATGAAATATATATTTGAATTCCCGAATATCGTCAAACTATCTTGTGCTTTTAGCTTTTTGTCTTTTGCTATTGAAAACAACAGGTATGGCTTCGTTGATATGTTTTACAGGAATAACTTCCATACCATCTTTTATCTCTGGTCTGATATCCTCGATATCCCTTTTATTTTCAAAAGGAATAATAACTTTACTTATACCGATTCTTTTTGCGGCAAGAAGTTTTTCGTTTAAACCGCCAATAGGCAGAATATTTCCCCTTAAAGTAATTTCACCGGTCATAGCAATATCTCCACGAATTGCTTTTCCGGAAGCGGCTGAGATTAAAGCCATTGCAATTGTGATACCAGCTGAAGGTCCGTCTTTGGGTATTGCTCCTTCTGGGACATGTATGTGAATTTCTTTTTTGTGATAGAAATTTTCGTTTAAACCCAGGGATTTGTAGTTTGCTCTGACAAAGGATAATGCGGCTTTGGCGGATTCCTGCATCACGTCACCAAGTTTACCTGTCAAAGTTAATTTCTCAGAGCCAGGCATGATTGTAACTTCTACCGGCAATGTATCACCACCAACGCTTGTCCATGCAAGTCCCGTTGCAACACCGACTTTATTGTCGAGTTCATCTTTCTTTGACTTGAATTTTGGAGCTTTAAGATATTCTTCTATCTTTTGCTCATCAATCAAGAATTTCTTTTTACTGATGACTTTTTTAAATTCAGGGTTGTCCTTGAGAATTGATTTTACAGCCAGAGTTTCGTCAACAATGTTATTTTTCTTTGATTCAGAGGAAGATTTATCATCAACGGGTGCAACTTTTTTTGTTTTATTTGTCTTCTTTTCCACCTTATATGTTTTATTAAAGCTAATGATGATTTCTTTTGCAAGTTTACGAAAGATGGAAGCAATTTCTCTTTCGAGATTTCTTACTCCGGCTTCCTGAGTATATTCACGTGTTAATTTTAATAAGGATTTATCAGGGAAATCTATATTAAAATCATTTAAGCCCATTTCTTCTTTCAATCTTGGGATGATATGTCTTTTTGCTATCTGAATCTTATCAGGGTCAAGATAACTGCTAAGTTCGATTATTTCCATTCTGTCCTGCAAAGGGAGAGGGATGTTATAGCGAACATTAGCGGTAGTAATAAATAATACGTTAGACAAATCATAATCAACTTCGATGTAGTGGTCGTTGAAAGCAACATTTTGCTCAGGGTCAAGAACTTCTAAAAGAGCTGATGACGGGTCTCCGCGGAAATCCATTGACATTTTATCAACTTCATCGAGTAGGATAACCGGATTAACAGTACCTGCTTTTTTCATTGACTGTATAATTTTACCGGGCAAAGCTCCGACATAAGTTCTGCGATGTCCTCTTATTTCAGCTTCGTCTCTGACTCCTCCGAGTGAAAATCTGACGAACTTTCGTCCTAATGCTCTTGCAATGGATTTTGCAAGTGAGGTTTTTCCTACTCCCGGAGGTCCTACAAAACAGAGGATTTGCTTTTTGAGAGAACCGACAAGATTCAGCACAGCGATGAACTCCAAAATTCTTTCCTTGGGTTTTTCAAGGTTGTAATGGTCTTCATCCAATATCTTTTTTACATGCTCAATGTCCATATCATCTTCAGTTCTTTGTACCCATGGTAGTTGAGTTAAGAACTCGAGATAAGTTCTGTTTACAGAATAATCGGGAGACATCGTTGGTGTTTTTTTCAGTCGTTCAAATTCTTCGTCAGCTTTCTCACGAGCATGCTTTGGCATATTTGCTTTTTCGATTGCTTCTTTCAGGGCAGATAGTTCAGGTGAGAACTCATCATCTTCTTCCAGTTCTTTTTGGAGTGCACGAATTTGTTCCTGAATGAAATATTTTTTTTGGGATTTATGGATTGAGCTGTTTACTTTTTCACCAATCTCTTCCTGAATTTTTAGCATCCCAATTTCATTGTTAAGAATCTGCGAGAGTTCAAGGTATTGTTTCTTTAAAGTGTTACTCTCCAGAATTTTTTGTTTTGTTTCAACTTTTACGCTGACGTTTGCAGCGGCGAAGAACAATTTACGGACAGGGTCATCAATGTTTTCATAGGCATGGATTAAATCAGGTGGTAAATTTCTGTTGATTTTCACATATTCTGAGAAAAGGTCATTTGCTTTTCTGATGTGAGCTTGGAGTTCTTTGTCATTTTCTTTGTAATCTGCGTGAATTTGTTTGTAATTAGCCATTAAGTATTCCAAACCTTCAATTGGTTTTGTGATTTTTGCCTGGAACAAACCTTCGACTAAAACTTTTAAAAGATTATTTGGTAGTTTTAAGATTTGTATAATCTTTGCGACAGTTCCATAAGTGTAGATGTCTTTAAAGCCTGGTTCTTCTATTACAGGGTTTTTTTGAGCAACCAAAAAAATGAATTTGTCTTTTTCGACTGCTTCAGCCACTGCCTTTAAAGATGAAGTCCTGCCGATAAGTATCGGGAAAATCATATAAGGGAAAATGACTATATCTCTCAATGGAAGAACAGTCATTTCCTTTGGAAAGGACACGCTTTTGTCTTTTGGTGTATCGAAAATCTCTATTATATCTTTTTTATCCATAATCTCTATTATTTTATTTACAAACTGAATTGATGAAGTTTAAATTTAAGAATTATTTTGTTTTAATTTTATTAATAAATTAAACTTTTAAGTATTTTTGTTAATCTAATAGAATATTATCTAATCAATTTATAAAAACAATGAAATATTTTCTGTTGATATTATTAGCTCTGGCGACTTATTCTGCAAATTCAGAAGAATTATATTCACCTGAAAATGTGATTAAAATGCAACTGCAATTTTATAACAGCAATTATAAGCAACTTCTGGAGCAAAACAGGATTAGTGAAACGGATATTCCTGCTCGCTTAATAGTGAATGATACTTTGATACTCGATAGTGTGGGCGTGAGATACAAAGGTAATTCTTCGTATAATATTCAGGGTGATAAAAAATCATTTAATATATCAATTGACGGATATCGTGAAGACCAGCGACTGATGGGATATAAAACATTGAATTTAAATAATGGATTTGTTGACCCGACTTTTATGCGGGAAAATATTGTTCATAAAATTTATAGTAAATACATTCCTGCAATGAAAACCGGTTTTGTTTATCTTTATATTAATGGTGAGGAATATGGTTTGTATTCCAATGTACAGCAGTTGAATAAGGATTTTTTGGGGGAGTGGTATGATTATAAATCAGGCAATTTATATAAGGGTGATCCAAGAGGTGAACTTTCGTGGAAAGGTGCAGACGCTTCGCTATACAAGAGCGATTACGAAAAGAAGACAAATGAGGAAGCTGATGACTGGACGGATTTAGTGGCTCTTATAAATGCAATCAATAATTCTTCAAACTTGGAAACAGAACTACCGAAGGTGCTGAATACAGACAGGGCTTTATGGTACTTTGCCTTATCGAATATTTTTGTTAATCTCGATAGCTATATTTTTTCATCACACAACTATTACATTTACAACAATCCTTCGTCATCTTTGTTTGACTTTCTTCCTTGGGATTTGAATGAATCATTCGGGTCTTTTCCACCGAATTTGCAGATAAAAAAAGAAGAATATCCGACAATTGATTTAAAATCACCGAATAAGACACCTTTATTAAAAAATATGCTCGGCAAGGATTCATTTAAGCAAAAATATTATGCTCATTATCGTACAATTTTGAACGAGGATTTTACGCTGGACACCATAAATGCCATTATCAATTCCATTAAACCAATAATTGACAGCTATGTGCAGAAAGACCCGAAGAAACTTTATACTTATCAGAATTATTTAACTAATATCAACTCTGACGTTAATGTTGGTGGCAGGACTGTTGCCGGTATAACAAGTTTTGTTACTAAACGTAGAGCTTACCTTCTCAATCAGCCGGATTTTCAAAAGACAGCACCGAATATTAAGGAAGTAAAATGCATAACAGATAAGCTTTTTTCAGGGAGTTCGGCTGTATTTAATGTAACGATGAAAAGCACAGCCACCAAGGAAGTTAAGTTGTACTACCGTATTGGAAAAGGTAATTTCCAATCTGTTCAAATGTTTGATGACGGGAATCATAATGATGGTAAAGGATTTGATAATACATTCGGAGTTAGTATAAATATTCCTCAAAACATAAAGTCGAATAATATTGATTTTTACGCAACAGCAGTGAACTACGATGATGTTATGAAGTTTTATCCAGAGCATGCTGAATTTGTTTATCTGACTAAGGAAATCACTCAAATTGGTGAATTGCAGGATGTAGTAATTAATGAATTTATGGCATCTAACAAAACAACAATCAAAGATGAAGCGGGGGGGTATGCTGACTGGATTGAACTTTACAACCGAAGCGGAAATACTATTTCTCTCAATAAATGGTTTTTGACTGATGATATTACGAAAAAAACGAAGTGGCAATTTCCTAATGTCAGCTTACCTGCAAAGTCATATCTCATTATTTGGGCAGATGAGGACAAGGAACAAGGTCAGTTGCATGCAAATTTCAAACTCAGTAGCACCGGAGAATTTATTGGACTATATAAATCCGACACAAGTTTGGTTGATAATATAAATTTCCCTGCTCAGACGGCTGATACATCTTATGGCAGGTATCCCAATGGTGAAGGGAACTTTGTTTATATGTCAATCCCGACGCCCGGTAAAGAAAATACTTTGGGAATAATTGAAATAGCAGATACTCTTCCGCCTGTTCCTGTCTGTAAGATGGATTGTTGCGGCAACATCAATCTTGACAAAGAATTTAATCTTTGGGATATGCCCCTTGATTCAACAAGAACTAATATTGGTTCGATAACTTGGTATGGAGATGTGAGTTATAATTATCAGCTGAGTTTTTCTTCATTTGTTCAATGTGAAGATACTTTGGTCTCATGGACTCTCCGAACGATTGATTGTTTGCAAGATGCTTTTGCAGTGATTATATTTACTGATTGTGCTGGTAATGACACAACTTTGTTTATTAGCTACATAGCTCCTGATGTTCATTTTTTCCCGGATAGTTCTGGATTTTTGGTTACTAATCCTGTTACTGTTTATGAAAATCAGATTGTATTGAGAAATTTATCTGATAAATCTGAGCCACTGATAACTGATGTTAAATTAAAAAGCAATAGAGAAGAATTGACTATCCTTGATTCAGATGCACATAAGATTAATTTACCTTTTACGCTGAGACAATCAGATTCAATAGTATTTATTGTTCAATTCAGGATGATTAACACTGAAAATCCTCAGGACTATTCTGATACCTTGCAAATCGTTGACAGCTGTTCAAATGTTATTGCCGAAGCTATTCTGCGTGTTGGGTTCGATTTGACAAGCGTTGAGTCTAATAATTATGAAAATAAGATACTTTTACTTCCAAATCCTGCATCTGATGAATTAAAAGTCTTATCCGATGAATTAATTGAAGAAATAAGTTTATTTGATTTGTTGGGTTATCGTAAAAGGATTAAATTGAATGAGGTCCATCAAAACAATTATATTACAATAGACGTTTCTGATATGAGCAATGGTCTTTATAATCTTCAGATTAAAAATAAAAATCGAATATTTACCAAGCAATTATTGATATATAGATAAAAAAAAATGGGATTCGCTGAGGAATCCCATTTTTATATATGGAAATTATATCTTATCTATTAACTACTATTTTTTCGCTAACTGTACCATTATTTGTTATAAATTGTAGAAAATAAATACCGTTTTGTAAATCTTCTGTATTCAGATTGAAGTTGTAATAACCAGCAGTCTGATATTTGTTCTCAATAAATGTAGAAGTAATATTACCTAATGCATTAACAAACCTGATTGTCATATCTGTTGTTTCAGGCAAATAGTAATTTACCGTTGTAAAATCAACAGCAGGTATAGGATAAATCGAAACATTCATTGACTTAGCAAGTTTAGAATTTTCTTCAACATCTGATAAAGTGTATGAAGTATTTACAGGGTCATAATTAGCCCAAGGTAAATCCCATCGTTCAGTACCGAAAGCACCACGATAAGGTACAACATCGAAGTAAGGGTCATTTAAAACCGGAACATCAAATTTTGCTGATGATAAGTAGCTTGCCTGATTTGATGGTAAAGGATTGAAAGTTGCAACACCAAAACCATCATTGATTTTTGCCAAAGCATCAGTTTTACCTTGTCCATTGTGAAATTCGTTTCCGTATTCAGTTTTGCTCAACCAGTTAGCATCTACTGCCTCTGTTGGAGTAGTACCGCTACCGAAATAAAAGAATTTGTTGTTTTTAATACCATAGAAACTATTATATCTTACGTATAAAGAATCAACACCAGCGGCTCTGACTGTATTATTTCCGCTTAATTCAACTCCTGCGGGCCAACCAACAAAAATTGAATTTAGAATTGATAGTCTTGAGTTTCTGCGAATTTGAGCTCCAACTAAAAATCTTGGATGGTATTTATTTTCTCCTGTTCCGGAAGTCCAGCTTGTATCCTGAACTCCACCCAAAGCAGTAACATTGCAGAATACACCTCTTGTAAAAGGTTCTTTTTCAGATGATTTGGCATCATTATCACTTTCGAACGCTTCACTGTTGGATATATCAGCAACATTCGGTGCTCTTTTGATTAAACCGAACTGAACTTTTCCACTGAAACCATTATCGGTATCAAAATCATCGTCAATTGTGTTTAAAGCTATCAAGTATTTTGCATTAACAGTGCCACCAAACCATTCGAAAGCATCATCACCGGAATAAGAAACCTGTACGTGGTGAATAGTTGTTCCATCACCGACAGCTCCTAACATCAGACCATTCAACTCATTATCAGGTGATTCTGCAATACCGGCAAATTCAATTCTGACATAAGCTAAAACACCACTGTTGTCATGTGGGTCATTGCCACCAAACCAACCATTAATCTTTTTAGTAGCATCATCTGCGATACCGCCTTCAACAGGTGCTTCACCGAGATTTGTCGGTGCTTTACCCATAATAAGTAAACCGCCCCAATCACCACGGTCTCTTTGTCCTGCTACAACACCGCTTGTGAAAACGATTGGTCTGTCAGGTGTACCTTGGGCAAATATTTTACCACCTCTGTTAATGCATAGAGCTGACGTCCCACCAACTTCACCGAAGATGATTGTACCGGGTTCAATACTAAGTTCACCACCGTCAGCAACAAAAACAATACCTTTTAACTGATAGATTTTTGAAGAGCTGAGATGTAATTTACTACTTATTGTTCCACTGATTGTAGAATCTGCTTTAGAAGCCGCTTGTGTATAAACAGTCATTGGACCAACAACTGCAAATACTTGAGGATTGCTCTTTAATTCCATTTTTAACCATACTGTTGGTTTGTTTGGAAATGATGTATTAACGTTACCTGTAGCTTTAGAAGCAGTACCATCAACAAATTCTGTTGCACCCTTTGGCATTGGAAGAACTGTCCAAGGTCCTGTTTCAGTTTCGCTCCAGTAGAATTTGAATGTTTGTCCTGCTGTACCAGTGGTGGTATCCCAGGAAATGTTAACACTTGTACCGAAACGTATTCTGTCGTTAGCTTTTGGTGTTTTGATAGTCAAACTTGTTGGTTGTGCATTTGCAAATAATGTAAAAATTGCAAAAGCGATTGTGTAAAAAATTAATTTTTTCATAAATAAAAATCCTTTATTAAAATTAAACAAAATAATTATTTTCATTATTTAAACTTATAACCTAAACTTAAACCTATTTTTCTACCTCCCCAATTTGAAGAAACTATTTTTCCTCCCTGCTCAAAAATTAGTTTATCATTAAATAAATCTCTTGCTGTAAACTTAATCTCTAAGTTATCAACCAATTCTTGTGAGAAAGTTATATCTAACATGTTCCTTGGCAGTTCGTAAATATGTGGGTCGTTAAATTGATATTGATTAATATTAGCAACAGCCACAATTCTTCTTCCTTGAATATTGTATGCAAGATTAAATGAAGTACCCCATTCCGGGTGAAAGAAAAATAATCCTAAATTGAATGAATAAGGTGATTGTCCCCACATAGTTCTCTTATCCAGCCTACCTGTTTGCTCAACCGTAATCTGTGAATTTATGAGAGACAAATTCGAATTTATACTAAAGTACTTAAACCAAGATGAGATAATATCGAGATTTTTACGAATTTCGAATTCGATACCGTAAGTATTTGCGACTCCGTTGGCGTTAGTGAAAGTTCTGAAAGTTTCACTTGCTGACGGAATAATCGTTTCTTCTATTGCATTGTGAAATACTTTGTAAAATCCACCGACACTGATTATCTCTCCAGGATTCATAAACCATTCATACCTCAAATCATAATTTTCTATTATAGTCCTTTTTAGACTTGAATTGCCTTTTACGTTTAGTGCACTACTAAAATCATAGAATGTGAAAGGTGCAATTTCTCTGAGTGTCGGTCTGGTAAGAGTCTTGGTGGCAGATGCTCTTAAATTCATCGAATTACTTAATGAATAGACAAGATTTAGTGATGGCAGAAAATCTGTTAAGTTTGTATTTGTATGCTCAACAGTGTGATATGTGGAGTCAAACGGATTAAATTCAGGGTAATATCCTCTAAGGTTCTGCAGATTGGATTCGACTCTGAAACCAGTAATTATTCTTAATTTTCTGTCAGCGATGAATAACGGAATATCTGTCATAACGTATGCGGCGGATGTAGTTTCATCAGCAACATAAGAATCCCTGTCTTGTGAATCTTCAGCAATACCGAAACCATGAAGATTGAAGTTATTGTCGTTGAATATTTGCTCCGGGGTATGAAAATCGTTTAACAGAGCTTCGATATTATCATCTGTCCAATTGTCAATTTCTTGTTGGAAGGTCGTGTCATAATATTTTCTAAGTACAGAAGCACTTTTTACAAGCGTAAAAGACCTTACTTTGAATTCGCGATATCTGGATTCTATTAAACCACCGAATTTTAAATTAAAGTTTTTGAATGGTATCATATAATTGAATTGCCCACTTAAAGCATTTTCGTGAAGATTGGAAAAATATCTTCCGGCTTTTGTGCCGTCACCACCTGGGTTTTCACTCAAATTCAAGGTAAATGGGGCGAATTCATCATTATGATTTCTTACATATTGCAATCTTCTGTAATCAGGTTCATCTCGCATGGATTGAGAATAACCCATTTTCCAATCCACAATCGAATTCATCAGGTTTAATCTATGCTCACCTGTCAACTGACCTGCATAAAGCTCTTTCTGAACATAATTATAACTGATTTTTTTCAAATCAGCGCTTTTGCCATTTTCAACTCCTTCGAGATATACTAATTCATCATCACTTGTGTTGTTGTATATATTTTTAAGATTAATAGATGAGTGGTCACCAATTTTATAAGCCAGATTGAACAATCCGTTTAAATCTGTTGAGTAAGTGGATTTACTCCCTTTTGTAGATAAGTCATAAGAGCCATTAGTATAGATAACTGCTCTTTCAATTGCATCAAATTTATAGCTATTTCCCCAGTTGGCAGATGCCATAACCCCAAGGTCATTACCTGCAACATTGAAAAGATTGGTAAAAGCCATTGAATAACCAAGATTAGGTGGCGCACCGATTGAATCTGTTTTCCAGCTTTTGTTATTGAAGCTTTTTCCTAATGCTGACCATGTTTGCTGGGCGTTAAATTTGACATCATTATTATCACTTTTCAATGCAACAAGCAAATTTGACATATCGCTTCTTGATTGAGGTATATTTGAAGGCATACTTCTTAAACCATTGCTAAAGCCAAAGATATTACTCCGACTTCCTTGATAAGTGATAAAACCTGAATTCTGTGTTGTAAGATTGTCGCTAACCGAGGAACTTGTCCCAATCTTGAAACTAAAACCAGATGGATAATCTATTGTATTCAGCTCGACCAAAGCACCCGCAAAGTTACCCGGTTTATCAGGTGTAAAAGATTTAGCTACATTGGCATTCTCTAAAAAATCTGCTGGGAACATATCAAAAGCAAATGCCTTTTTATCGGTTTCTGTTGTGGACAGTGAAGCTCCATTCAGTGTTGTGTTGCTATATCTCTCATTACTTCCCCTAACATAAATGTATTTTCCACCCATCAAGGTTACTCCTGCCACTCTTTGCAATGACTGCCCGGCATCGGAATCAGGTAATTTCTTAATTTCCTCAGCACTTATTCCATCGCTGATTTCTCCAGCATTCTTCCTTGCAGAAAGCAATGCCGCCGCATTGTCATTTGTACGTTTTGCTTCTACAATTACTTCTTCTGTTTTCGAATATTGAGGTTGCAATGCTATTATGATTTCCTCATTAGAAGATTTGTTAATCTCTATGCTATTTATCTCTCTTGTAACGTAACCAACATAACTGGCTTTCAAAGAATACAACCCAAAAGGTATATCCTTAATTTTATATGTGCCCTTTATATCAGTTCTGCTACCATTTTTCAATTCGGGTATCATTATTGTTGCTCCACGCAGGATTTCACCCGTCTCAGCGTCTATTACTTTTCCTGTTATCATCCCTTTTTCTGAAGAATATAGAAGTAGGCTATTGAAAAGGATGATATTGAATAAAAGTAAAATTATTCTGATTTTTAACATATCGTATCCAAAAAATTATTTAACATCTTTTTATAATTGCACTTTTTATAAGTATTCAAAATTATCTCTGTAATGTTTTTTTGCGGTTAAAGTACTGTTAATGTTTAGTTAATTTTATCATTCTTATATACATATTAGTTACTTTCGAAATTTCAAAGAGGAAATATGTAAGAATCACTATTTTTTATAGTATATATTACTAATTACAACAGTTTAATTTTTTTCAGTAGGATTATTTTCTTAATTTTTGAGAATTATTAAATAATATTTGAGAATTAATCATGAAAAAAATTATTACAATAGCTTTTTTATTTGCGATTTTTATCTCAGCAACTGCTTTTTCGCAAAACAGCGGGTGGTTCAAAGACATTACAACTCAGGTTGGACTTCAAGGGCAAAAATCAACATACGTCCAATCTGCAGACATTAACGGCGACAATTACCCCGATATTCTCATCGGGACAAGCGGAATCGTGGTCGGTCACAGTAATACTTTTACTCTTTATCTCAATGTCTCCGACCCTTCAAATCCGGGGCAAAGAAAATTCGTTGATTTCACACAAGAATCAGGAATTAATGTCAGTAGAATTCCCGGTAAACCTATGCGTGAATACGACATTGCAATTTTAGGTGATATCGACAACGACGGCGATGTGGATTTGGTGACGAGTATGTACTATCATCGTTTGGAATACATAACTCAACCAGAAACCATGGACAAATCCGAAGTATTTTTGAATGACGGAACTGGACACTTCACAATTAAAACCGATGCAGGGCTTTCTGACCATGTTTTCTTTCCAAATTTATATCCGGGATTAATTGATGCTGTTGGTTTGTCATTTATTGATTATGATTACGATGGAATTTTGGATTTATACATAGCTACAAAATTCAAGGATTATAAAAATAACATTACATTTCCGGATATTCTTATGAAAGGAAATGGTGATGGCTCTTTTACAGAGGTTAAAAATGCGGGAGTGCAAGCTATTACTGAACCACTTTACGGAGTAAACGTAACTGATTACGACAATGATGGTTGGCAGGACGTTATTACCTCACCATATTGCAGGTCCGGGGGCAGAATACTAAGAAATATGGGTGACGGGAAATTCTTAGACATAGCCCAAGCAGTTGGCTACAATGCTCAAGAGTATGGTGGTGATGCAGGATATGACCAAAACGGTAATTGGGTTCAGCAACCTTTATGCCAATGGGAAGCCCCTACAGCCGATTTTGACAATGACGGAGATATGGACATCTTGCAATGTCTTATCCACGGTGGTCTGCAAGTACACAGCAACGGTACCATTGAAGGACACACACACGTCGCAGTTAATCAGGGACCACCTGATTACAATTTCGTTTCGGATTTAAACATAATTCACCGCAACGAAGATTTGAACTCTCATCTTGGTGATTATAGCGGTCTTTGGGTGGATTTCGAAAATAATGGCTGGCAGGATATTGTGGTTTGTCAGGGATACTATACTCCTGCAACCGATAGAGTTTATATGTGCATCCAAAAAGATGACCATCAATTCTATGACATTACAAATGAATTAGGATTGATGTACATGAAAGATGCCTCCAATGCAGAGCTAAGCGATTTCGATTTAGATGGAGACAATGACATTTTCATATTTCACAGCAAAGATACACCCCAGTTGAGATTACTGAGAAACGATATTGCCAATCAAAGCAATTGGATATCTATTAAACTTATTGCTCCTAAGGGTTGCAACCAAAGTGCAATTGGTGCAAGAGTAACAGTGCATTCTGACACTTTGAACCAAATCAGGGAAATTCAAACGGGACTGGGTCATTTCGGTGGTCAGCAACCATTTATACTCAACTTCGGTCTTGGAAATCTCAACAGAGTGGACTCAATTACAATACGCTGGCCTATGGTCAATTCACCTGTTACAAAAATTTATAATCCGCCAACAAATATCAATATCATTGCTGACTCCGTCGGTTCAATTGATTTCATTAAAACATGGCAAGGACAAAAAGCAATTGTTAAATTCGTTCAGACTCATACAAACTTCGGAACTATCAACGTTGGTGATTCCTCCGAAAAAATCTTTCAAATTATCAATATCGGTGATGCAACTTTGAATGTTTCCGATTATTTTATTGAGTTAGACCAAAATAAAGTTTTCACTTTACCAGACAAACAAGTGCCTTTTACTCTTGCTCCTCAGGAAACAAAACAGATAAAAGTAAAGTTCAAACCTAATCTCAGGGAAAAGTTCAAAGCACTCGTTACTTTCAACTCAGATGCAGTCAACGATTCCACGAAATCCTATGATATTCTCGGCAATGGCTATAAACCTGAACCTTTGATTGCAGTAAACAAAAAATCATTAAATTATGACAGCACCAAGGCAACTGCTTCACAGACTTTAATGATTACAAATAACGGCGAATTACAATTATCAATTGATTCAATATCCTTTGTTGGAGATAGCAACAAGGTTTTTTCAATCTCTGAGATTGAGAATCATACAGTATCATTACCTTTGATTATCAATGCTGGACAGAGTGTAAATTTGACAGTTGTTTTCTCTCCCAAAGTGCGAACTAATTATTCCGCAACTTTAAATATTCATTCGAATGCTTACAGGGATACAAATCTGATTATTAATTGCTATGGTATTGGAGATGCACCAACAGCGAATATCAAAATTGCAAACATATTTATTAATTTCAAGACTGTTCCGATAAATACTTATTCAGACGTTGAAATGCAAATAGAAAATACAGGAGATGGTGTATTGATAGTTAATAATATTCAGATTGAAAATAACGAAGATAATGTTTATTCTTTTCCGGGAATTTCTTTTCCGATAAATATAACAGCATTTAACAGTAAAACCGTTGAAATGAGATTTGAACCAAAGGAAAAAATAAGTTATAACAGAAAAGTATATGTTTATTCCAATGCGTTGAATGACCCTGTCAAACAACTTAATGCCAGAGGGACAGGAGGCGACCCCATATTTGTTGAAGAACAAAGAATTGAATCGGGAGGAATTGCGTTCAAACTTTCACCAAATCCATTTATTGATAAAATAAGGATTGATATTGACAAGAGAAATGAGGCAATAAATATTCCCGAAATTTTTATAACAGATTTGAGAGGAAATAAATTATTTGAATTTAAAGACTGGCTGAATAACAAAGAATATGATTTATCAGAATTTTCTTCAGGTGTATATTTCCTTGTTATTAGAAGCTCAGACAAAACACAAACAATACCTTTAGTAAAAATGTAATGAAATTATATCACTAACATCTGAGAATGGACAAGAAAAAAAAAGTAATTATATATACCGATGGTTCTTCACTCGGAAATCCAGGTCCGGGAGGATGGGGAGCAGTATTAATTTACGGAAAATATCGTAAGGAAATTTCAGGAGGTTTCAAGCTTACAACAAATAACAGAATGGAATTACTCGCTGCCATTGAAGCATTAAAAGCTCTGAAAACCGACAGACGTTCTGTGGTTCAGTTACATACTGACTCAAGTTATTTGGTAAATTCTCTTACAAAAGGTTGGCTTGAAAAATGGCAGAGAGACAAATGGAAGAAGAAGACAAAACCAGTTCCAAATGCAGATTTATGGAAGCAATTAGTTAGACAGAAAAATAAACATAATGTGGAATTTATTTGGGTCCCGGCACATACTGGAATAATTGAAAATGAAAGATGCGATAAACTCGCAAAGGAAGCCGCTGCTCAGGATAATTTGCCCGAAGATAAAGGTTATGTGAAATATGGACTATTTGATGACAAGGGAGATGATGATGAATAGATATATATTTTTTTTATTAATTTTCTTTATTGGCTACAATATTATATCCTGTAAAAATCAAGATGAAAAGATTGACTCTAATAAAACAGAACCAATTATTGAAATAGATGATTCAAGTAAAATTGTTTTTGATTCACTATTGCAAAAAGCAAAATCAGAACAATGGCAAAATCTGAAAATTAATGAGTTGATTTCTAAAATCGCTTTTGAATTACTTGGCAAGCCATACGTAAGCTATACTTTGGAAAAACAACCCGAAAGATGTATCGTGAATTTGACAAAACTCGATTGTGTAACATTTGTTGAAGCTGTTCTTGGTATGTCAAGAATAATTAAACAAGGAAAAATGGATTTTACGGATTTAATAAATGAAGTCACACTGATACGTTACAGAGAAGGTAATCTGGTTGATTATACTTCGAGATTGCACTATTCATCTGATTGGATATTTGACAATGAAAAGAAAGGTATTGTCAAAGATATAACAAAAGAACTTGGAGGAATAATTCTTCCTGTAAACGTTTACTTTATGTCAAAGTTTCCAAAGTATTACAAGGCATTGCAGGTTAACCCTGAATTCATTCCGATAATAAGCGAATTTGAAAAAGAAATTAATTCACGTAAATATTATTTTATTCCAAAAGATAAAATTAGACCAATTGAAAAAAAATTGCAGACAGGGGATATCATAGTTTTAACTACTAACATAAGCGGTATGGATTATGCTCATATCGGTTTTGTTTATGTTGACGAAGATGGTAGCAGAAGACTTTTACATGCATCTTCAGTGAAAAAACAAGTTTTTCTTGACAGAACAATCAGTGAATACATTTCCAGAGTAAAAAAACAAACCGGCATAACAGTTCTAAGGGTAATTGAGTGAACAGTAAAAGTCATCATCAGTCTGTCGAAGGATTCTTACTGCAAATCAAAAGCTTCCCTGCGAAGTTCTGGCTAATCAACTTATTGCAAATGTTCGAGAAAATGGCTTACGTTGTTGTTCTTCTGCAAATACCAATTTATCTTGCACAAAAAGACATAGCAGGTGGCATGTATCTCGACCAATCAGCAAAAGGTTTTATATTTTTCGGCTGGGCTATTGTTCAGCGTATTACACCATTTTTCACAGGTGCATTTACCGATAGAATAGGATACAAAAAAACACTTAGTATATCATTCAGTATAATCTTTTTTGCTTATCTGATATTAGGCACCGCAACCGATTTTTGGCTATTTCTTTTCGGAATATTAATCCTTGGATTTGGTTCGGGAATATTTCTTCCAGCCATCCAGGCACTAATAGCAAAAACAATAAATAAAAAAAACGAATCTACTGCTTGGGGAATTTATTTTATGCTTTTGAATCTCGGTGTATTCTTAGCTCCTCCTATCAGCAAAACACTTAAAGAAATTAACTGGCACGCTGTTTTTTACGGAAGTGCTTTTATCTTTCTGATTAATTCTATAATTTTATACTTTATTAAATTACCTGAAACTGAAAAATCCGACATAGAACAAAAACAATCCAAAATTGTATTAAAAGAGATTTTTACTGACTTTTTTCAACCAAAAGTTTACATATTTGTTTTACTGATGTCATGTTTTGTAATTATCTATATGCAGTTTTACGAGACATTCCCAAATTTCTTTGTTGACTGGATAGATACATCGGGTTTTGTGGAATATTTTCAACTTCCGCAATTCATGACGACCAATAATTCATTCGGAGTAATGTATTCTTACGAATGGATTAGAATAATAGATTCGGGATTAATTATTCTTGCTGTTGTACCTGTTTCGTGGCTAATGTCAAAACTATTCAGAATCAATGCATTAATGATTGGTTGTTCTTTCGCTGCTGTTGGATTACTTCTTTGTGGAGCAAGTATGTCTGGCTGGCTCAGTATGGGCGGAATAATCATTTATACATTTGGCGAGTTAATTACAAATCCGAAATTCACAGAGCAGATGAACTCACTTGCATCAGAAAACAAAAAAGCACAATACATGAGCTACCTAAATATTTCATTTGCTCTCGGATTGGGTGGAGGTGCAATTTTAGGGGGTTACATATACCAGTATTTTGGTGAGAAGGCAAGTCTTGCACTTAAATATTTACAAACTCATTATCAATTAACTGAAGGTCTAACACTTCAAAATGCCATGCTCAGGCTACAGGAAGTCTCGGGGATGGACGCAAAACAAGCAACTGAACTGCTTTGGAACACATACCATCCCTACACAATATGGTATCCGTTTCTTCTTTTCGGAGCAGTTGCGATTGTGGGGTTGTGGTGGTATGGGAAATCATCAAGAATGAATTACCATCTAAAAAACGACAAATTAATACCAGCAAATAATCCGATACAATAATTTTTCATTGAGAATTTATTATCAGTATAATAAGCTAAATTAAATCCATAAGAAAAAGGGTAATCATTAATATTAATTAAAATATAAATAAAATTATAATCCTTGTTATCTAGAAATAAATATTCATTTCTAATATTTTTCCCGATACCTAAACGAAAAATTTCATCGAATTCAATTACTAATGAAAAATCTTGATTATATTCGTCGTTAAATGTTGGTTCTTTAATAGAGAGAAGTTTTTGAACACCATAAATTATACCAACTCTATCCGAAGAAATTACCTTATTATAAAAATCTCTTTCAATACCAAACTTATAAAATAACCCAATAGTACCTCTTGTAATTAAATAATGACAGTCTTGATTTTGAAAATATAAATAATTTGGAATAATCATTACTTCGATCGCTAGTTTTTTTGCAATTTTTTTATTTATTTCTTCTTCCTTCTCAATTAACCATCGTTCCCTTTCTTCCAAATCGCTTTTTCTACTATCTAATTCTTTTAATTTCTTTTCTAGTGATCTTTTACGTTCATCAATTTCTTTTTTGATTTTTTCAGCATTTTCAATTATTTCTTTACTAGTTTGTTTTTTTATCTCAAAATCTAATATTTCTTTTTCTAATTTTCTTCTTTCGTAATCTAGGGATTCTCTTTCCTTACGCAATTTTTCACGATCATTATTTAATAATTCTCGGTCTTTTAATAAATCGTTGAATTGTCTTTCTACCTCATTCATCCCTTCAATGACAATCCCCCTTTGATAATATTTTATTTTTCTTTTATCTAATAAATTTTTTATCCATATTGACTTTGTAGCTAATTTCCCAGTTTCTTGAATTTTTGTATTTCCTTCATTATCAATCATCTTTTTATATGCAGTTACAACGCCAACTACTAGTCCTTTGCCATTAATCAAAGGACCTCCACTATTCCCTTCATCAGTAGGGACATCATGTTGTAGAAGATATTTATCATTCAAGGAAATTTTAGAAATAATTCCTTTTGATTGATTCCAAAAATCTCTATTAGGATGTCCAATAGCAACAACGTCTTCACCAACTAAAACTTCATTTTCTTTTATAGATAAATAAGTCGATATTTTTGCATCAATCTTTAAAATTGCTATGTCAAGTCCAGGAAAATCGGGTGTGTCATCAACAGAAATTACCTGAAAAGTAGAACCGTTTTTCATTTGTATTGAAATACTTTTTGGTTTAAGAGTGTAACCATAATTATCTTGGATTACATGATGATTAGTAATTATATACCCTTGTTCATTAATAAAAAAACCAGTACCTATACCAAATGGTGTTGAAATTAAAACTACTGCATCAACACATTTTTTATAAATCTCTGTTGCTGAAAAAAATTGAGCATATAGAGTTTCATTGAAAAAAGTACAAAGCAGTAAAAAGTGAAAAAAGTATTTAGTTTTCATTTTATTGTTATCCTCTATTCTTTATCTGTTTATTAAGGTATTTAATCATTTTATTATTAACATACCAATTTTTTCCTGTAGAGTCACTAACCCAAAATTTCATCCAATTCCATTTCCAAGTCCTCAATAATTATCTTGCGGATGAGACCTTTTGGCAAATCATTGTTGCCGTGAACCGGTACTGTTGTTTTTCTCCCATCAGGATGCTTTAGTCTGTGATGTGAACCGTTAATACGAACAACTTCAAATCCAAACGACTTCAAAATCTTAATAAGATTTTTACCTGATATTACCGGATAATTATGCATACTGAAGCTTATTTACATCGGTTTTTGTGAAATTAATTTCTCTAATACCTATATATTTGTTATTCTTGTCAAAATTGTAAGGTTCTTCTTCCATGCACATCTCAATAACCTCTGCCAAATTGCTCATAGCTTCGTCAATAGTTTTACCATAACTATGACACCCCTTAAAAACGGGACAACTCACAATGAAAACATTGTCTTCATCCAGTTCAATTATTACCGGAAACGAAATATTATTTTTTTTATTCATTATTTAACCCTCTAATGTTTTTGTTATCAACGAAAAATCATATTTAATATTCTCACAAAGCCCCTACAAAGCTTTTCTTCACCGTTTTAG
Organism: Bacteroidetes/Chlorobi group bacterium ChocPot_Mid; assembly: GCA_003731675.1. Taxonomy (GTDB): domain Bacteria; phylum Bacteroidota; class Ignavibacteria; order Kapaibacteriales; family UBA2268; genus ChocPot-Mid. The sequence goes on along the minus strand of RCNQ01000007.1, from coordinate 2,716 downwards.
CTTTTACTTTCAGAACTTTGTGATTTTACTTCAAACACAACTCTTTCTTCAAATCCGAATGAGAAGTCCATTCTTCATTTGTCATTTTGACTTTTGTAGCGGAATCATAGTCTTCTTTGTCTTCCAGCATCTCAATAACTTCAATAAGATTTTCTCTTAGCTCTTCCAAAGTTTCACCCTGCGAGTGTGCACCCGAAAAGCCAGGCACATAGCCAACAAACATGTTGGTTTCGTGGCACTTTTCTATAACTGCAGAATATGTTTTCATATAATTCCTTTCCAATAATTTTATTTATCAACGAAAAATCATATTTAATATTTCACCTATTTTTTCCTCGTGTTTCGCTAAACACATAACTTTGTTAAAATGCTTTCTTGACAAACCATGAAAATATAAGTCTTTTCTCATAAAGCAAATTCTAAAATAATAAATTCCAATTTATTGGCAAAAGTATATCTTATTGCTGAACTTAGAGTTTGTGGAAAAAATAGTAATTACATTTTATTTGTATTCTCGTCTTTTTTTTGTAGCTTGAATTTGTTTGAATGACTTTTTTTAGATAAAAATTTAGATTAGATTATCTTTAGATATGAACGAAATAAGTGAATACCTTGTAACTGCTCGAAAGTGGCGTCCTTTAACCTTTAAAGATGTCGTCGGACAGGAGCATATTACCGTTACTTTGCAAAACGCTATTAAAACCAGAAGAATCCATCACGCTTACCTTTTCAGTGGTCCGAGGGGTGTTGGAAAAACTACAACAGCAAGAATTTATGCTCGTGCTATAAATTGCCTTAACCCAGAAGGTACTGAACCATGTAATAAATGTGAATCCTGTGAGGCAATTCTCAACGGCAGGTCTATGGACATCATCGAAATTGATGGTGCTTCAAATAACAGCGTGGATGACATCCGCAAGTTAAGGGAGAATGCAAAATATCCTCCGATTAATGGTACTTACAAGATGTATATCATTGATGAAGTTCACATGCTTTCTACTTCTGCGTTCAATGCCTTGCTGAAAACTTTGGAAGAGCCACCTCCGCATTTACTTTTTGTTTTTGCAACTACAGAGGCACACAAGGTTTTGCCAACCATTTTGAGCAGATGCCAGAGATTTGACTTCAGAAGAATGGATGTTGATTTGATTGTTAAACATATCAGTCATATTGCAGAAAAGGAAAAAATAAATATAGATGAAGATTCCCTTATATCCATAGCCCGTAAAGCTGATGGCTCGATGCGTGATGCACAAAGTATTTTTGACCAGGTAGTTGCTTTCTGTGGAAATGATATTAAATATGAAGATTTATCCAATGCATTACACCTGATTGACCAGGAATTTTTCTTTAGAATTTCTCAATCTGTTCGGGAGCATGACGTCAGAGAAATGTTTACAATTACAACTGAGGTTATCAATCGTGGTTACGATTTACAGGAATGTATGTCCGGATTACTTGAGCATTTCAGAAATATTCTGTCGGTTAAAGCCGGTAGCACAACAAAACTGATTGAAGGTTCTGAAAAAATCAAGCAAAGATATAAATCCGAAGCCGAATTGTTTTCTAAAGCTGATGTTCTTAGATTTATGAATTTGATAGCAACATCGGAACAGTCACTCAGATTTGCACCTCAACCCAGAATTAGATTTGAGTTACTTCTTGTGCAAATGGCACAAATGGATTCATCAATAGAAATCTCCAAATTAATTAAGGAATTGAAGAAACTTAAAAAAAAAGCCCTTAATGAGTTAACTATTGAAAACCCACAGATAAAATCGAAGAAAGAAGAAGACACAAGCCAGAAAGGTGGAAACTTTCAGAAACTTCCGAATGAGAAAAATAAGAAAACTGAAGATGAAGTTGTTATTGATAAAGTATCGGAAACTAAGAAAAAAGGAGAGACCAAACCAATCAATGATGTCGAAAAAATAATGAACGGTAAATCTCAGGTGGTTCGTACGAACACAGTTGCTGATTCAGATTTCTTAAAGCAGGGATGGGAAGAGTTCAAAAAGCAATATGCTACAAGTAAATACCAACTTTTTGTTTTAACCCAAAGTGATATTGTCGTGCCACTTTTTTTCAACGGTGAAATTGTGTTACAGTGCAAAAGTGATTTTGTTTATGAAAATATTTCGAACAAGATTGTTAACTTAAAGGAATATTTGAATAAGTACTATCAATCACAAGTAAATGTCCGACTCGTTATGCATGATTTTACCAAAACGGAAGAGAATTTACCGGATAGTGCTGAAATTAAGCCAGACAATAAATCAAACAAGGAAAATAACACAAAAACGTCTTATGAAAAATATTCCGAAATATCTTCGGAAAATATTTCACCGATAGAAGAAGCACTTATAGATATGTTTGGTGCTAAACAAGTAAAAATATATAGGAACGAAAAATAAAATGTTAGAAGATTATATTGAAAAAGTTTATAATAAAATAATTGGAGAAAATACAATGGCTTTACAAAAAGGGAAAAAAGCTCCTGCATTTACAGCGAATATTGATGACAAAAATAAATTATCTTTGACAGATTTAAAGGGGAAATGGGTTGTGTTGTACTTTTATCCGAAGGATGATACTCCCGGTTGTACAAAAGAGGCATGCAGTTTCAGAGATAATATGGATAACATCACAAAGGCAGGTGCTGTGGTTATCGGTGTTAGTGCAGACAATACTAAATCGCATGATAAATTCAGAGATA
>RCNQ01000344.1 GCA_003731675.1 Bacteroidetes/Chlorobi group bacterium ChocPot_Mid | reverse complement strand
AGATTTTTCAATCATTAATATATCGCTTGATAGTGATTTATCTAGTTGGGTAAGCTCAATTCAAAAATATCCTTATGGTCATCATTTTATTTCCATTGGTTCAGACGGTAATCAATACTCAAAAGATTATTTTATTAATGGCGTACCAAGATGTTTTTTAATTGACAAAAAGGGGAAAGTAATTTATAATACCGCTGGATTTCATAAAAGCGAAATTGACACACTTGAAAAATATATTAAAAAACAACTGAAAATAAAATAATTTAGAAAAGCATTATTAATAATTTTATGAGGAATTTTATTATTCACATAATAAATTTTGAAAAGGCAACTAAGAACTCTGCCGCCATTAGCGAATTGCTATGCAGTTGCTTTACTGACAAAGGAGTAACTTTATAACAAGGAAATAATGGTTTGTCCCGGCAGAGTGTTTTATTAATTTATCAATTTATTATTTATTAATTATTTTTTGGAGAAGAAATATGAGAAAAATATTTTACGTTTTTATTATAATGTTTTTTCTTTATGAATTTGCATTAGCACAAGAAAATTTGGAAGATTATACAGACTATAAAAATGGGGATATAGTTAAAGTAAATGATAAAAACAATATATATGATTTACGAATTTATATTTTTACAGATGGTGGTGTTTGTAAGATATATAACGAAAATATCACAACTATAATGAATAACCTTTTTGGTGAAAATTTAGAATTTATTATATTTTTAAACCTTGCTGACTGTAACGAAGTTAAACAGATCAAAACTCAAAATAATTGGAGATGTAAAGTTATAGGTGATGAGTATGGTGTTTACAAGTCATTTTATAAGGTAAAACAGATTCCAGCTATGTTTATTCTTGATAATTCAGGAAAAGTAATTGATGTTGGCAAAGCTGGAGGTAGAAAATTAAATACATTAAAGATAAGAGAATACATTAAAGAATATAAATCCGACATTAAAATAAATGCTAATAAATATTTATTGGAATTGGAAAGATTAAAAGTATATCAAGAAGGACTACCTGTATTCTCTGGGATGTATCATTCAGCTTTATATGATAAATCTCATAACAGATTTATAATAATGAATCAAAGAGGGTGTGAATTATTATTGGTGGATTCAATAGGAAAAGTATATAAAATAGTTGACGAAAAATCACACAGCAATTATGAGTGTTATATGGCTACAGATAATCTTTTTTGGTTTGTTCAAGATAGTATAGTTTTTCTTTATTCGTCTTCAAGCAAACCTGGACGAATGATTTATCATAAATATTATTTAATAAGTGACAGTCTCAGTGATGCTATTGTTTTAGAAACACCTCTTGTAAATAAGAGTACTACTTTTAGTTTCTTACATTATTTTTTGACAGGAAAAAATAAATTTTTATTATATTTTACGCAAAAAGGTTCAGATTCTAATACTTTATTAACTGATGAAGATAAAGTATATTTCTTATATGATACATCCGGTAAGATTATTGATAAATTTGGCAAACCAGCTGAAATTTATCATAAATTTAAAATTTCTAAGTGGTTCAATGTTGCTGCTGTTTTAGGTAAAAATGATGATTTAATTACTTTACAGCAATTCACAAATATTCTAGAATTCTGGAACGAAAAGAATCAATTAATCAAATCAATACCTATTGACTTAGGTAAAAATTTTAGAAAAATAAATATGGACTTTCGTGACAACCTTAGCTCTGAGGATGCCGCAAATATTAAGAATTCAATTTCAAAAACAATTTCAATTTTTTATGATAAAAATAATGACTATATTCTTGTCTGTTATAGGAACGAGACATATCCAGAAGGTGTTTATGATTATTTATCTGAAGAAATTAAAAGAGAAGTTTATATTGCTATTTTTGATTCGACAGGAAAACGATTAACAGATGAACCAATTCTTATGCCGGGTCATTGCATTCCATTTTATTTTAATGATTCTAATATTTACACAACAGAATTAAATAATAAAAATCTTGAAATAGTAAAATACAAATTTAAGCCATAAATTATCTCAACTTAAAAGTATTATTTATAATTTTATGAGGAATTTTATTATTCATATAATAATTTTATTATTTGTTATTGCTTTTTCTAATATTGAAGTCAATGCACAAAAGGTTACTTTGCATCCTTACGACTTGCGGATATCAATGGCTGTTTCACAGACCGCTGTGAACGATTGGAAGCAAGGTGAAGTGGTGTCTTTCGATTGGAATTCCGCTTGGGATTTCCGCAAAAGCGCCAGCTTTGACTTTTCAGAAAACATGAAGAACGACAGCTTATTGTTACGCTTCCGCTTTTATTTTGCCTCAGGAGTTCTTTACAAAAACGACAAGAAAAACAAATACGACTACTTCCTCCCTACCGACAACATTTTCGGTAGCGAAGCCGTACTGGTCGAACCTTTGGGCTGGAAGCTCGACCCTTTTTTCTCGGCTTCTTTTTTCACACAGATTGTACCTTCTTTTATCGTTGCCAACAAGGAGCTTCAAATGACTGCAAAGTTTTGGGACCCTGTAACGGCACAGCAAACATGGGGCTTTGAATACTCGCTCACAGACACCGAAAAAGTCATCACTTCACGCCTTGGTATTTCCCTGAAGCAAATCCGTGCTCACGACTTCACACAAATGACTGACGACAGAAAAACACCTGAAATAAAAGAGAGATGGAAGCCCGATTCCGGTATTCAATGGAAATCGGAAGCGAGAGTTAAGCTAATTCCCACCTGCGATTACAAAGGAATTCTCGACTTATTCACCACATTTGACGACATGACAAAATGTGTCGTAACCATGCAAAACGAATTTAAGTTTTCTATATGGGGCTATCTTGCAATCCTTTTCAAAATTGACCTGTCCTACGATGAAAAAATAGCAAGCAAAACTCAATATGTTCAATCTGCACGGTTCGGAATCGTAGTAGATACGAAAAGATAGTTGTCGCAGAAATTAACTTTTTTAAATAATATTTCACTTACCGAATATTTTAATTTGTTAAAATTTCATATATTTGAAGTTCTGAAAAAATGAATAGTATATTTAATGAATATAAATTTTATACAAATTAAAAGGAGAATTGATGAATATTTTAGTATGTATTTCACGTGTTCCTGACACAGCTTCAAGGATTTTGGTTGGCTCTGACGGGAAAAATATTGATACACAGGGAATTAAATTTGTTGTAAATCCTTATGATGAGTTTGCCATTGAAGAAGGGCTTAGGTTAAGAGAAAAGAATGGCGGGACAGTCACGGCAATAGTAGTAGGGACGGAAGCATCAAAAGATGTGTTGCGGACTGCTCTTGCAATGGGAGTTGACAAAGCTGTTTTGGTTAAAGGTAAGGAGCCCGATGATTCGTTTTATGTAGCTAAGAATCTGGCTGAGTATGCAAAGGGGATATCGCCTGATTTGATTTTACTGGGGAGGCAGAGTGTTGATTATGATTCACGTCAGATGGCATCAGCTTTAGGAGAGTTACTTGGTTTGCCATCAATTTCCGTTGTATCGAAATTAACAATAGAAAATGGTAAAGCTACAGCGGAAAAAGATATCGAGGGAGGTAAAGAGGTTGTTGAGGCATCATTACCGTGTTTAATAAGTTGCCAAAAGGGTTTGAATGACCCACGCTACCCGAAATTACCGGATATTATGAAAGCAAAATCAAAGCCGATTGAAGAAATAGTTCCTATCGAGACACAAAATAAGGTAACAATTCTTGGTATGTCAATGCCATCGAAGAAGAGGGTGGGTAAGATATTAGGAGCTGAGGATTCGGATATAGATGAATTGGTAAAATTGTTGCACGAAGAAGCAAAAGTTATTTAATTAATTAACAATTAAAACGATAAGGTGAGAAAATGAAGAAAATATTAGTATATCTTGAACAACAAAAAGAAAGTTTAAAAAGAACTTCTTTGGAAGTAATAACAGCAGCAAGAACAATTGCGTCTAATGGGAATATACCAATTGTTGGAGTAATAATTAATGGAAATCCTAATGCAATAAAAGTTGCCGGTGAGTATGGATTAGCTAAGATTATCAATGCAAAGCATACATTGCTTGAGAAGACAAGTATAATGGGGTTTTCAAATGTTGCATATCAGGTAGCGAAATCCGAAGATGCTGATGTAGTAATTTTCGCAGGTAATGCTGCTGGGATGGAGATAGCACCGAGAGTAGCAGTAAAAATGGAGGCAGGTTATATTTGTGATTGTGTTGGTCTCGAATTTTCAGACGGGAATATTGTTGCATCTAAGCCAGTTTATGCAGGTAAATCAATGATAACAGCAAAGATTGATTCTGAGAACAAAGTTTTTTCATTAAGACCGAATGTTTTTACTTCGAGTAAATCAGATACAGTTGTAAATTGTGAAATTAATGATTTCTCTCCTGAGTTGACAGATAAAGACTTCAAGGATATAGTCATAAATGTAATGAAAAACGAAGGCAAACTGGATGTGCTCGAAGCAGATGTAATAGTTTCCGGAGGAAGAGGAATTAAAGGACCGGAGAATTATCATTTGATTGAAACATTGGCTAATACACTTGGTGGAGCTGTCGGTGCTTCCCGTGCAGTAGTTGATGCCGGATGGCGACCACATGCCGAGCAGGTAGGACAAACCGGAAAAACGGTTTCTCCTTCTTTATATATAGCTTGTGGAATATCGGGAGCTGTTCAGCATTTAGCGGGAATGTCAACATCAAAGACAATAGTTGCGATAAATAAAGACAAAGACGCACCGATTTTCAAAGTTACAGACTATGGAATCGTCGGAGATTTATTTGATGTGTTACCTAAGCTGAATGAGAAGATTAAGTCAATTTTGAATTAAGAATTGACAATTGGCAATTAATAAAAATTTTCATTTTTGATAAAACAATGAAAAGAATAATTTTGTTGGGATTGATTATTTTGTGTTTTGCCTGTTCGACAAAGCAAACAATAAAAATTGACAAGTTAAAGGTTAATTTCAAACCAGAAATTAACCTTCTTGTTGATTCAAATAATCTGATATTTAATTTTATATTGGTAATTAATTCAATTTCAAATGAAGAAAAGCAAAAACTGGATTTAATTAAATTTTTGAAGATTGAAGTATTAGATGATAGCAATCAAGTGATTGATTCATCGTCAATTAATTCATTAGCTTTATTAGGTAAACCTGTTAAAGGATTTAACGTTATTTATTTCGGGAAACTGGTAATTAGAGATTTTAAGAGAAAAGATTTTGAAAAATTAAGCTGTAAATGTAATTTGGTTGGAAATAATTGGGATATGACTTATACCCAAAAATTAAATAAAATTCTTTATTCCGAAACAGAACCTGCATTAGCTTTATATCCAATAATCGAAAATATTGATGAAAAAATAATTGACTTGGGTGTTTTTGCTGTTCGTAAACGATTAGTTGAAGAATACATTCCGAATTCAGAAACCATTAGAATTGAAGTTCTGAATAGCAAAAACAAACCTGTATATAATTCACAGGAAGGAAAGGCATTTATGCAGTTAATAATGCCTGTCGAACCTCAAAACTTAGGTGATTCGTATATCTATCAGTATTCTTGGGATTATCGGAACAATAATGGTAGCCGTGTTCCAACCGGAGAATACACAATTAAAATGATGATTCCTGCTAAACCAAAGCCATATATTACTGAAATACAAATACCTGTTGAAACAAAATGACAGAACTTGAAGCAATGGCAAGAGCAATTGAATTAGCTCAAAAAGGAACCGGATTTGTCAGTCCGAATCCAAGAGTTGGTGCTGTTATTTTGAAGAGTGGAAAAGTTATCAGTGAAGGATGGCACAAGAAATTTGGTGGTCCTCATGCTGAAGTCGAAGCAATAAAAAATGCAAAAGGTGTTGACTTCGAAGGAGCGACAAT
>RCNQ01000343.1 GCA_003731675.1 Bacteroidetes/Chlorobi group bacterium ChocPot_Mid | reverse complement strand
CTTTAAAAACTCATCAAAATTTCTTGCAAATGTCAGCCCAGCAATATGAAAGATATAATCAACATCTGTTAAAACCTTTCTCAGACTTTCTTTATCAAAAAGAGAAGCTTCGACAAGTTCAACAGGTTTGTCTTTTAGCCATTGTAAGTTGCTTGTTTTCCTGACAATACACCTTATATCATATCCGCGTTCAATCAATAAATCAACAACATGACTGCCAACAAATCCACTTCCTCCCGTAACCAAAACCTTCACAAAAATACTCCCTGATTAATGTTACTTAAAAAGATTTTTACTCTCAAAAAAAAAATACAAAATATTAAGTCAAAATAAATAAATTACAAATTTAAAAAATTATTTTCACCATTAATTGTCTAAATTCAAGAAAATAAACATAATTTTAAAAAATTATATTTGAATTTAAACAAAAATTCAATAAATTGTTACTTTATAATTTAAATTTTTCAATTAAGAGAAATAACTATTAATATGATGAAAGCAGTTATTATGGCTGGTGGTTTCGGCACCAGGTTGAGACCATTAACAATGACAATCCCAAAACCAATGGTTAGTGTACTTAACACTCCCATGATGGAACATATAGTTAATTTATTAAAAAAACATAATATCAATGAAGTAATATCTGTGCTTTATTTCCAACCTGATATTATAACATCTTATTTTGAGGACGGGAAAAAATTTGGTATTGACATGAAATATGTCAAAGCTGTTGCAGATTACGGAACTGCAGGAGCAGTCAGAAATGCTCACGAGTATCTTGACAAACGTTTTATTATAATTAGTGGGGACGTCCTGACGGATTTTGACTTAACAAAAGCAATTGAATTTCATGAACAGAAGAAAGCAATGGCAACCATTTTGCTTACGAGAGTCAACAATCCTTTGCAATACGGAATTGTAATGACCGACAAGGACGGCAAAATCACACGATTTCTCGAAAAACCATCATGGGGTCAAGTCTTTACCGACACAATCAACACGGGAATTTATATTCTTGAACCTGAAGTCCTCAATCTTATCCCTTATCAAGAAGAATTTGATTTCAGCAAAGACTTATTCCCACATATGCTCAAAAACAATCTCGCTTTGTATGGTTATATTGCTGAGGGCTATTGGAGAGATATAGGTAATCTGAACGAATACCAAAAAGGTCAGAATGATGCTATCATGTCAAAAGTTCAACTCTTATCCCGTGGGAGAATGCGTGGAAAAAATACTTATGGGAAAAATACGAAAATAGCCCCAACTGCGAAATTCTCAGGTGCTAACTATATTGGTGACAATTCTGTAATTTCCGAATTTGCTGAACTCACGAACTCAGTTATTGGCGATTCTGTTAAAATTGGTGCCGGTGCTAAGCTTACAAATGCGATTGTTTGGAACGATACTGAAATTGGAGACTTTGCCGAAATAACTGAAGCTGTAATTTGTAACGAATGTAAAATCGGCTCTCATGTAACAATTTCTGAGAATGTATTTATAGCCGAAAAATGTATTATCGGCTCCGAAGCAACATTAACCTCAAACATCAAATTATGGCCCCGAAAGAATGTTGAGGAAGGTGCTATCTTGTCCACTTCTCTCGTTCAGGAAGAAAAATGGTTGAGGGAACTTTTCACAGACGCAAGAATATCTGGACTTTCGAATTTGGAAATCCACCCTGAATTTGGTGCAAAACTCGGTGCCGCTATTGGTATGACTTACGGACAAAATGTAACTATAATAGCCAGCCGTGATACCGACAGAGTCTCACGAATAATGAAAAGAGCCATTTCTGCAGGTCTTTCTTCAGTTGGTGTCAACGTTCACGACGTTCAAACCATCTCTATTCCGCAAACAAGGCAAGAACTCAGAACCAACAAATATGCTGGTGGTTTTCACGTCCGCCGAAGCCCAAGAGAAATCGGAAGAACCGATATAATAATCTTCAGCAAAGAAGGTCGTGACATTAATTTATCACAAACAAAAGCAATCGAACGATATTTCTTCGGCGAAGATATCCAAAGAGTTCACCACGACAGCGTCGGCAAAATCTACTATCCCGAAAGAAGCAACGAAATTTATAGAAACAGATATCTCGAATCTCTTAATGTAGATTCAATTAGAAAAGCAAAATACAAAGTAATGATTGACTACTCCCATGGTCTTGCTTCTACTATTTTTCCTTATATCTTAGGAAAACTTGATATTGATGCTTTAACATTACACGATTACGTTGATTCCCGAAGATTCCAGACCAATGCTACTTTAGAAAATACTGATGAAGCACAAAAAATAATGAAGTCACTAGGTTATGGTCTCGGATTTATTATTGAACCCGGAGCTGAAAAAATCTCTCTGCTCGATGAAAGAGGTGTACTTTATAATCCGACAAGATTATTAACAATTATCACTAAATTATTCCTCGAAACTAATCGGAATCGTGAACCATACAAAATTGCTGTCTCAATTTTAGCAAGCCATGACATTGAAAGCATTGCCAAGGATTACAATGTCGAGGTAATAAGAATAAAAGACACACACTCCGCTATGATGGAAGCGACCCGAGATGAACAGATAATCTTTGTCGGTGGAGTCTGGGGCAACTACATCTTCAGGGATTTCCTCTTTGCCGCAGATGGTATGTATTCGATTGGGAAAATTCTGGAAATGCTTGCTGAATCAGGATTGCAAATATCAACTCTTGATAACGAACTTCCGAGAAGATTCCAAAACTACAAAAACGTCAACTGCCCATGGGAACTCAAAGGCAAAGTTATGCGATGTGCTATGGAATATTCCGAAAATTTTAAAAGAGAGTTAATTGATGGTGTCAAATTATTTGAAAATGAAAACACCGTATTGTTGCTACCCGATAAAGAAAAAGCTGCTTTTCTGGTCTATTCCGAAAGTGATGAACTGGATACAGCCATCAAACTAACAAAAAAATATTGTGATTTAGTAAAACAATGGCGTTCAGTTTAATAATTTCTAATTAATTTGCAAATAATGAAATGAAAATATCTGATATTTTAAATATTGAATCAATAAAAATCGGACTTAAAGTTGAATCTAAAAGAGAGCTACTTAATCAAATGGTCTCTCTCGCAGAGAAAAGTAAAAAACTTTTAGACAGGGAAGAAGTGCTTGCTGAAGTCATAGAAAGAGAAAAAATTATGTCAACAGGGGTGGGCAAAGGTGTTGCACTTCCTCATGCAAAAACAAATGCAGTACTCGAAAACATTGCCGCATTAGCTATTTTAGCTGAACCAATTGATTTCAACGCCATTGATGATTCCCCTGTCAATA
>RCNQ01000069.1 GCA_003731675.1 Bacteroidetes/Chlorobi group bacterium ChocPot_Mid | reverse complement strand
AAAGACAGTGTGACAATAGTAATCAAGTCCCCGTACAAGTTGAGGTTGAATAGTTATGTCAATACCGCTTGAACTAAGCAATTCTTTTACCTTTTCAAAATGTTCAGAACTTTGTGAATCGAGGTAATCTAAAATTACAGGTGCATTTGCAAGTAATTCTATGTCGTTTGGAGCTTTTGAATCAAGTATCCTGAGAGGATTGTATTCAATTCGGTTCCTGCTGTCATCTGACAATTTATCTTTAAATGAGAGTAGATAATCAAGCAAAGCTTTTTTATATTTTATTCTTGATTGGTCAGTACCCAGAGTGTTCAACATCAGTTTATAATCAGTTATACCTGCAGAACGAATTATATCATTTGCAAGCAAAATAATTTCTACATCGCTTTCGGGAGTTTCCGAGCCAATACACTCAGCACCGTATTGGTGGAATTGTCTCATTCTGCCTTTTTGTGGTCTTTCGTGACGGAAAAAAGGTCCAAGATACCACAAACGCAAAAGGGGAGAGGTTGATAGCAATGAGCTTTGAATAACAGCTCTAACCAATGCGGCTGTACCTTCCGGGCGAAGAGTAATTGACTCACCGCTTTTGTCTGCGAAAGTGTACATCTCTTTGCCGACTATATCGGTTTGCTCACCAATACTTCTTGAGAAAACTTCAGTCTTTTCAAATATTGGTGTACGAAGTTCCCGGTAGTTGTACCTTGCTGAAACCTCGGAAAAAATCTTTTCGATAAAATGCCAGTTACCGATTGTATCGGGTAATAAATCTTTCGTACCTCTGACTGATTGAATCATATTTCTCAATTAATTACTAAATAATTTAGCAAAAATAAGAAATATTGGGGATTATTTAATGTTTCTGTCAGATTAATACATGAATGAGTATTTAAATTTTATTCCTTAATAAACTTCTGTACTCTTATCAAGTTATTTGCTTCCAATTCAATAAAGTAAATACCATTCGGTAAATCATGTAGCTCAGCTTCAAACTCTGCATTATTTCCATCATTGTTTAGGTTTGCTTCCTCAGAGATATCCTTAATGTAATTTCCATTTATGTCATATATTCTAAGATATAATCGCTTACCTTGAGCATAATGCAAACCGATTATTTTTATTTTTGCAGTACCTAAAACAGGATTGGGATTAATGTGAATATAATAAAAAGGGCAATATCTACCACCGTCAATCTGTTCGTCAACGGCAATTGTAGAATCTTCAATTGCATATCCTCGGATTACCCTATTTGCACCAATTAAATAGATATCTCCATTTTTAGATGTATGTATTCCACCCAGAAAGTTAATTTGGGTTCTATCATAATCATCAGAATACCTGTTCAAAGGAATAATTTCGATTTTCCATGATTTTCCCCCATCACGAGAAATGAATATAGTATCTAAAACACCTGATGCTATTGCAAAATTACTATCTATGAAATGTACATCGGTTATAAAGTGGAATGTACCCGGCAATAGAATTTCTTCATAAGTTCGAAATGCATTATTGGTTTTAAATATTATATTTTTATAGCCATAAGCGACAGCTTCTGTTTGAGTGTAGAATCTTATGTCAAAAGAATTTGCAGCTGTTAAATCAATATTCTGTAAAGTATCGAATGTTCGACACGAATCTTTGGTGTGGAGTATTGTCATGATTGATTTTTTACCGGATGGGAATTTGGTTAAATCGTTTGTTGTAACCCATCCCGAAAAGACCGTTAAATATCCGTTAACCGAATCCGGAAAAAATATTTGCTTTGGAATATTATTCCAATCCTTTTCTGTTTTTTCTGTTGACCTAGGGAAAATATTTACTGTATCCCAGGTATATCCTCCATCATTTGTTTTCCAGACCATAGAATCCTTAGCAATGGCAAAACCTACATCCTTCGAAATAAAATACATACTATTTGAGTACCTTGAATCAATAACTTCATTAGTTTGCCAAGTTGCTCCGGCATCAGTTGTAAAAATTGTGTGATTAATAATTCCATTATTCGTTTTTGAACCTGCTATAAATCCCACAAGACTGTCACGAAAAAAACCGGTTGTTAAGGAAGAGTACCATGAGTATATTGGAGCCCAAAACTGCCTGTCTTCGTCGGTATTTATTTCGTATCTTGGATATATATTATCCCATGAATTTCCGGCATCAGTTGATTCAAAAACCCAACTGCAAACTCCATAAACAATTAACCGACTATCGGTAAAAGACATTAAATTTTTAATATTAATTTCTTTAAAAGATTGATGTTTTTTTAATGTAAAATAATTTTCTCCAAAATCAATTGATTTTACAATTACACCTGTTGTATTGATACCTAAGATATTACCAAAATCATCATAGGAGAATCTTTGAAGAGAGTATGTATCACCGGCAGATACTATCGTATCCTCATAAATCTTATTTTTTTGGTTATCCTTAATGTATTTATGGTCAACATATATGTGTTTCAACCAAGTTTTACCTTTATCATAAGTTACAAAAGACAATGAATTATTTCCAGTCAAGTAGAACCTGTTACTATCATACATTTTTACACTAAAAATGGATTTATTTTTATTAAGCTGTAGAGTATCCCAGGAATTTCCTGCATCTGTGGTTAACAATATTACTGGTTTATAACTCCAGTATTTTATTGCTGGATTCCAATAAATTTGACTTCCGACAACCAATCCATTTAATTCGTCATAGAAATCAATGTCAGTAAAAAGTGTACTGTCACCTTGCTGTAAGACTTTTTCCCATTTATTTCCGCCATCTGTAGTTTTTAAAACGTAAGGACCAACCCCACAAATAAAACCATTATTTTCATCAATAAAACAAATATCAGAATTGTAGAAGTATTGTGTTATTGTGCTTGGTTTATAATTTAAAAAGAACCAATTTTTCAAAGTCAAACTATCTCCTTTATAAACTTTATTCCACGATTTTCCTAAATCAAAGGATTTGTAGACACAGGTATTTTCAGCAACAGCAATTATCGTATTTTCATCAAGCATTTTAACAGCATAAAAAGTAGTAGAATCGATAGTTCCTGTTTTCCATGACTTTCCGGCATCGGTAGTTAAAGCAAAGGCACCGTCGCTACCAACGACGATGCCTTTATTTATATCCATGAAATCAATATTGTACAAAATATTTCTTAATCCACATTCCAACCATTTCCATGTAATGCCACCATCTTGTGTTGATATGATTAAACCATCATCACCCGATATTACATAGTTCAAAGAATCAATAATTTGGCAATCCAAAATTCTGGCAAATGGATTTTGCCAAACTATTCTTTTAGCTGAAAACATTGTTTCAGAAAATAGCAAGATTAAAGTTAATGCGATTAATAAATATTTACTGACTTTCATAAGTTATCTCCTTACCAATTATTATTTACTGACCTGGACAAACATCAGTACAAGAATCCACGCAATCTCCGATTTGTGCCCAACCATCTTCTGTTACAGTCCTAACGCCATTGGTATAGCAAACTTTATATTTATGTACACAATAAACTGATGAACCACAAGGATTATTACCATCGTAACAACCAAAAAGATAACCTGCATAATTTGGTACAGTAATTGGACATGGTGGTCCGATCCAATCCAAATCATCCGGATTATTGGCTATTATATAATATAAAAGCCTATCATTGATTCCAAAAACAGAAAGTGTAAAGTTAGGATTACACGGCTCAATTTGGTCATAATCACAGATAAATACTTCAATTGCTGCAGGTGCTGGCGACGGATATCCACCAATCAATCTCCAACAATAATATACTTCAAAAGTACATGAACGACCATTATCATCGTAAATGGTAATTGTTGTAGAACCTTCAGAAATCCATTCAACATCCGTTGGTGGAATATCTGTTGGACACTGGCAAGTAGCATACATTGCTTTTGGATTAACAAATAATCCGAGCAATAAAATAAATGCAGTAGTTAAAAATAACTTTTTCATAAAACACATCTCAAAATTTTGGACAAATATTTATTTATTTGCCTGTTTCCCGAAAGTTTTTTAACTTTGTTATTGGACTTTATGTCCAAAGGGATTAAGCTCTGTAACTTTCGGGATGCAGGGCTTTTTCTTTAAATCAACTTCACAAATATAAAACAATTATACAAATAAAAAAATAAATCTTGATATTTGTGTTTTATTGTATTGCTAAGTTTTTTTATTTTTTGATAGTTAGCAAATTAAGATACTACTTAATATTCTTAAAATTGAATTTAAAAAGATGTAATTTTCAAAGAAGCAAATGACAAAATACTTATCCCTGCAGTTTCTGCTCTAAGTCGTCGGTTGCCCAAATTCCAGCAGATGGTTTTACCTGTTTTTTTAATCATTTCGATTTCTTCCGAACAGAATCCACCTTCCGGTCCAACAAAGCATAAAGTTGAATTCAATGATGTGATTGAATCAGGATTATCCCCGTTCTCGTCTGCGAGTATGATTTTTTCATAGTCTGGTAAAATGGAGTTACATCCTTCGACAGGCTCATGTCCTTCGACAAGCTCAGGATGACGTCCTTCGACAAGCTCATGTCCTTCGACAAGCTCAGGATGACATCCTTCGACAGGCTCATGTCCTTCGACAAGCTCAGGATGACATCCTTCGACAAGCTCAGGATGACATCCTTCGACAAGCTCAGGATGACGTCCTTCGACAGGCTCAGGATGACGTCCTTCGACAAGCTCATGTCCTTCGACAGGCTCAGGATGACATCCTTCGACAGGCTCAGGATGACGTCCTTCGACAGGCTCATGTCCTTCGACAGGCTCAGGATGACTTCCTTCGACAGGCTCAGGATGACTAAATATTTTTTTCAATTCAATTGGCTCATGGATATTGATTAACTTCGATCGTTTACATTGCTCCAATGCCGATATAGCTTTACTTTGTAAACGTTCTTTATTGATTGATTTCTTTTCGCTGTATTTTGTTAGCAAAGGATAGAAATCAGTAACTCCAAGTTCAACTGCTTTTTCAAGAGCAAATTCAAATCTGTTTCGGTCAGAAAGTAAACCAATTGCTAAACCAAATTTAACCGGTAATTCGCCAAAATCATGTAAATACTTTTCAGTTATGAATTTATAAAAATTTTTACTTATCTCATTTAATATACAAATCCCCGAAACTCCGTTACCATTTGTAAACATAATTTTTTGACCAATTGTCAATCTAAGAGCTTTTAAATGTCTGATATAACTATGCTCAAGTTGAAAATTTTCTAAGCCCAATTTAAAGTCAGAGACATATATACATTCCATAATATCTTAATCAACCTTATTTTTCATATTTTTTTAAAGTTTTTATTAATTTGAGCAAAATTAAGCATAATATTAAAATAAAATTTCATAATTTAATACTTTGTAAAATAATTTTTATAATTCAAATATTTAGAAATTGAATAGGATAACTCATGGCAAGAAAAGCTAACTTTTTTCAGCATTATCACTATAAACAGACTTTGGAATATTATCAGGAACAAGATAATCCAAAGAGTAAGAATTATATCAAAGTTTTGATAATGTTGCTGACAACAATCATTTGCACAGTATTTTTTTCAATGCATATTGACATAAATACTGACCAGTCTCTGGAATACAGGACAGTTCCCGGATATATGTGGACAAATCAAAAAGTTGTAGCTGAGTTTACATTTCCTGTTTTTAAGAATTATAATGATTATCTTATTGAAGTTAATAAAGCCAGAGATAAGGCATTACCTGTATTTTTCGTTGACAAATCTGCTGAATTTACTTGTAACAATCATTTAGAAGCAATTTATAAAAATATGATTTTATTTTGCAGTGATTCTTTAAAGTCACCTAATGGTATTTTGGTTGAACCGATTTTTAATGAATTAATAACATTGAGAGCTTCTAACTGCAGTGCAGAAATTCAAAAAATTTATTCTGGTATTAAAGAATTAATGAAAATTGTTTATCAGAATGGATTTATAAATGAAAATATATCATCATTTTCTCAAAATGAAATTTCCATTCAAACAGAACCTAATTTCGAAAGGATTATTAAAAAAGAATTGTTGACCGATATCAATAATATTAGCTTGGTTGCAAAAAGGTATTTATCAAATAAACTGAATGAGAAAAGTCTGACAGTTGCTATTGAGATTGTTAAAGTATTAAATCATCCCAAATATATCTTTTCAAAAGATATGACTGAACGTAACAAAGAAGTTAGTGCGGAAGCTGTATCACGTTATGAAGGTATCGTAAGAGAAGGTGAGACTATAATTGCTAAAGGTGAAACAGTAACTGAGTCAACATTAAAAAAACTGACTTCTTATAGAAAATCCAAGTTATTGAAAAAAGATGTTATTTATACATTCTGGACTTTTATCGGAGGTTTCGGACATAGTGCTATCATTTATTCAGTGCTGATTTTATACTTATTTTTTATTCGGAAGAGGATTTTTAGCGATAATTTGCAAGTAGGGATAATTTCATTGATTTTGATATTGTCTGCTTTTTTTGCCTGGCTTACGATAACCATTCCAACGAAATTACCTGTGGAATATTTAATAATAATACCCTCATTATCCATGCTTGCGGCAATAGTATTCGATTCTCGAACAGCTTTTTATACAACAGTTGCTATGGCTTTAATGGCATCTGGAATCAGGGGAAATGATTATTCAACCGGATTAATTTTATTATTCACAGGAACTATAGCCGCTTATACTGTACGTGACATCCAGAACAGAACACAGATGTTCCAATCAATATTATTTATTTTGATATCTTTTATTATTGGAATTGCTTCCATTAATTTGGAAAGAGCCGCTGATTTGATGCCAATGTTAAATCAACTGGCTATGGCATCAATTAATTCATTTGTATCCCCATTGATTACTTTTGGCTTACTTATTCTAATTGAAAAATATACTAGAATAACAACTGATTTTAGATTACAGGAGTTTGATAAATTAAATCATCCATTATTGGTTAAGTTGAATGAAATTGCTCCTGGTACTTATCAACATGTTTTATCAATGGCATCTCTTGCTGAAAGATGCGCATCGGCAATTAATGCAAATCCATTGTTAGCAAAAGTCGGAGCATATTTCCATGATATAGGGAAGCTTGTTATGCCGGAATTATTCATTGAAAATCAACTGGATAATCAGAACAAACATGATTCCATGTTACCTAAAAGTAGTGCTGAAGCTATCAAACAGCATGTCATTGAAGGTGTCAAACTTGGTCATGAATATAATTTGCCTCAAAGAATAATTGATTTTATTCCCACTCATCACGGGACAACTTTAATCAAACATTTTTATGCTACAGCATTAGAACAAGCTGAGGATAAAAGCACTGTTAATGAACAGGATTACAGATACCCCGGACCTAAACCTTTCAGCAAAGAAACAGCAATAGTAATGATTTGTGATTTCTCTGAAGCGCTTTCTCGTCTGGAAATTTCGAGTAAAGATGAGCTCGATAAGATTATCAGTTCAAATATAAAAGAAAGAATGCTCGATGGACAATTTGATGATTCAAATATTACTTTTAGTGAATTACAAACAATCAAAGATGTTTGCGTTAAGAGTTTGTTAGGTTCTTCTCACCAAAGAATAAAGTATAAGGAAATCCCAGCAGAAAAGAAATGATGATTATTTAAATGATTAAATTAATTAGTTGATGAAATGAATAATATTTGCGCTGTTGTTGTAACGTATAATCGGATTGAGTTATTAAAAGAACTGATTAACTCGCTTAGGAGTCAAACTATTAAATTAGAGAAAATTATTATTGTGAATAACGGTAGCTTAGATTATACAGGGAACTGGCTTGCACAACAAAAAGATTTATTCGTAATTGAGCAAGAAAATACAGGAAGTTCAGGAGGGCAATACACTGGCATCAAAAGTGCATACGAATTAAACATGGAATGGATTTGGGTTATGGATGACGATGTGATACCCGAATTAAATTGTCTTGAAAAATTAATTCAAAAAATATCATACAATAGAATTCATGCACCATTAAGGTATAGCAATGAAAATATTCCTTATTTAAATGATGTCAAATACTTTAATTTGACAAACCCTTTTAAATCACTTTGGCAAAGTATTTTAACAAATAAAGATATTGTAGAAGAATATATTTCTGCTGAAGGAATAACTTTTGAAGGTCCAATATTTCATCGGAGTCTTATTGAAAAAATCGGTTTACCAGAAAAGAATTTTTTTATTTATGGTGATGATACTGAATTTTTTATAAGAGCAAAAAAATCTGGATTTGACATTTATATAGTGAGAGATGCAAAAAGCCACAGAAAGCTACCGGTTTCTGATTTACGCGAAAAATTCGATTGGAAACATTATTATATAATCAGAAACATCATTGCAATAGATGTTATACATGGGAATCTTGCTGTCAGATTATTCCGACCTATTGGGTATTTTATTAAATGGCTTTTTAGATGTCATAATACTGATAATTTAAAAATAACTTTTAAAGCTTTCATTGATGGTTATTTTTATAAAAGTAAGTAAAATAATTACCTGTTAATATTTTGAAAAACAAAGAAAAAAATAAAGAAAATATTAGTGAATTGCAATACATAAAAGGTGTTGGTCCGGTTAAAGCCAAAGCTTTATCGGAATGTGGCATTAACACTTGTTATGATTTAATCCATTTTTTTCCAAGAGACTATATTGACAGGGATTTGGTTTCAAATATAAAAGCGTTGTCAGTCAGATTAAGACAAGATAATTTGATATTTCAACCTGATGATTTTTCCTCATTTAGTTTGAAAAATGAAACGACTCTTATTGCTAAGATAATTGAAAAAAAAGAGCATAAATGGGGGAAGAACAAGAAAATGCTTAAACTTAAATTGAGCGATGAATCTGGTTATGCAAATATTATTTTCTGGAATTTTACTGATTATTACAATAAATTTTATGATGAAGGAGAGTATGTAGTTGTAAGTGGTAAACCTGTTTTAGATGATTATGGGAAAATTATTTTTACTCATCCTGAAATTGAAAAATTCGATGAGGAAGATGAGAAATTATACAGGTCTGGTGGGATAATGCCTATTTACAGAATGTCTCAGGCATTGAGAAATGCAAGATGGACAATGAAATCTTTAAGGAATGTCATGGCTAATGTCCTTGAAAGTGAAATTAATAAGATTACAGAGACACTACCTGATTATATTTTGAAGCATGAAAATTTTCCAACAAAGAAAGATACAATCAGAAATCTGCATTTTCCAAACTCGCACGATGATATTGCAATTTCAAAAAGAAGAATGAAATTTGAAGAGATATTTTATTTTCAACTTTTTCTTGCTATGAGACAGAATAAAGTTAAGGTTAAGGAAAATGGATATGTAATGAATCCCAAAAGTCCCCGAGCAAGAAAATTATATGATTCTCTCCCTTTTGAATTAACAAATGACCAAAAAAAAGTTATCAAAGAAATAGCCAATGATTTTCAAAGTGGCAGACCTATGAACAGGTTGCTTCAAGGTGACGTCGGTTCAGGAAAGACTATTGTGGCGATATTAAATATGCTTGTAGCTATTGACAATGGATGCCAGACGGCAATAATGGCTCCAACCGAGATACTTGCAGAACAACATTTCAACACAATTAAAGGACTATTAAAAGATACAGATTTGCAGATAGTACTATTATTAGGCGGACAAAAAAAGAAAATCAGAGCAAATATTTTGGAAGATATATCAACTGGAAAAACTAATATAATAATCGGTACTCATGCCTTATTGGAAACTGATATTGAATACAATAAGCTCGGATTTGTAATCATTGACGAACAGCACAGATTCGGTGTTGCTCAAAGAGCGAATCTGAAAAAGT
>RCNQ01000068.1 GCA_003731675.1 Bacteroidetes/Chlorobi group bacterium ChocPot_Mid | reverse complement strand
CACCTAATGTCCATTTGATACCTTTGATGTCACCTGAGAATTTCATTCTTGCCTGGTCGAGGTTTTGCAAGGAGCTACCGATATCAATATCAGCACTTTGTATAAAACTTGTCGCCTGGACGAAATCTGTCAGAGCAGAAGAGGCGACAGTTGATGCCAGTGATGTAGCTGATGCAGAAGCAGATGCTTTCAAATCCATTCCACCTGATGTTTGTGAGTTTTGCAATTCATCTTTTGTTTTGCCAAGAGTTAAAAGCAGTAGGGCATTTTCATTTATCCGAGAAGAGTCACCAGTTCCTTCAACATCGTTGATTGAGTAACCAAATGAAATGACGGGAATATTTTTTGTGCCTTTAATATACATTTTAACTTCGTATTTTTCGATATCATCAGCTTTATACCTCTGTCCTTTATAGGATGCGACAAGGTCAAGTCCAGGATTATCAATAACTCCTTTGTTGAATGAAATAGTACCTTTTGTATCAAGCATCTTGATGAGTTTTAATGATGAACCGTCCTTAACATATATATCAGTACCATAAATTTGTGATTCTGTAGAGCCTCTTTTCATAACATATCTTAATTCATCTTCAGGATTTTGTGTTCCAATTTCAGCAAAAAGTTGTCCGATGCCTGTAATATCCAAAGTCATAAAGAATCTGCCTTTGAACTTAATTCCAACATCAATATCTAACAAATCACCGAAGGAATTTTCCTTTTTAATTTTTTGAGTCTTCTTTTTGGTTTTATTGGGAGTAAGATTCTCGGTAACTAATTTAGTAGCAGAATCAGGGACAATCGTAAATTCGACTGTGCTGTCTTTCTTTATTTCATATTTTAGGACTGACTTTTTTATGTCGGTACTTGTTGTATTGGGCATAACAAGAGCGGCTCTTAAAATGTTGATGTCGCCTGTGATATATGGTGATTCGGTAGTACCATAAAATCTTATCGGTTTCGGACCAAAAGAGACGACAAAATCGCCATAAAGTGAAGGCATTGATTTCATAGATGCCTGGCTTAGGATTTTAAATTTATTTGAGAAAACTTTTATATCGAATTCTTTTGGTTTTAAATTATCCAAAATAATTTTGCCTTTTGTTATGACTTCACCACCTGCTAAGTCATTCGGGTTGTTCTTCATAGAGATTTTTTCGACTTTGATGGTATCAGTATTAAAAGAGATTTTTCCTTCTGAGGAGAAATTCATATTATTTGCATCAAGAAGGAACTGGGTATTGTTGTAGGATATAAAGCCATTATATTTCAGATTATTTAGTCCTTTACCGGACATATTCAAAGCAATGTCAGCAAAACCAGAAAGATTTTTTATATCAGTAATGAATGGGGAAAGTATTTTTAAAGGGAACTGAGTGGTTTCAACTGAGAAGTCAATCGGATTATTTTCGTAGAATCTGTCACCAGTGATATTTAGCGAAAGATTGACAGGTACTTTCCTGAGTGTTAATTTTAGTAAATCACGATTTTTATCTTTTTGCGGAGTATAAAAGAGCAGATTTCCGCTTAAGTTAGAATTTCTGTGGGATAAATCGGTTTTAATATTTCCAAAATAGCTTTCACCGACTGATAATTTTGACAGATACATTTTTAGGTCAATATCGGTTTTTTCGTGAGAGCCATTAAGTCCAATAATCAGGGAGTCGAGATTACCTTTCAGTTCATAACCCATTTCGATTTCGTCTTTTGGGATAAATTCCCAGATATGTTCCAAATTATAGTTAGTGACTTTTAATTTAATGTCTTTGAAAGTATCTTCAGTTACAGAACCGGTCAATTCGATTAAGTCAAGTTTGTCGCTTAATAGTTTGAATTTGTTAATTGTTAATTGATTGTTTTGAAATAGCATCAACAAAGGTTCCTTAACAGCAAAACTCATTTTATTAAGATAGTTGATATTTAATCTGTCGAATTGGATAGCTAACTGATTGTTTGATGCTTGGAAGTTCGAGTTTAAATCGAATTGTATTAAATCATTGAAATCAGCATCAGATTTGATTTTAAGTTCATTTTTATCATATTCCAAAGTTGTGTTTATTTTGCTTAATGACAAATCGTTGTAGGTGATACCATTTCTACTGTTAATTTTAAGGTTAAAGTCTGGTTCGATTAACGTGGAGTTTGTAATATTCCATTTGATTTTTGAAGAGATTTTAACGGGTGAAACGGATATTGTATTTATTGAGTCTGAATAATTGAAGTTGTTGATAGAGAAGTCTTTTACATCAATAAATGTTTGGATACTATCAGAATAGTATTGGCATTCGAGAAATAAATCAGAATTTAATTTTTTAATTAGTAAAAATTCTTTAAGCAGGGAGTTATCCTTCAAAGAAAATCTCAAATCGAATTTTTGAGGTATATTGGAGAAAATCATCTGTGGTGATGGAATGCTTTCATAAGATTTCTCCGGGAAAATATTATGTATTTTTTCACTTGAAAAATCAGATAACTTATCAATGTCGTTGAGTAGTTTTCTGAACAGGTAAGAATATTGGTATTGCCCTGAAAGTAATAAATCACCTATTGTTGAAGTTAATTGAACTTTTTTATTAAGATTATCGAGTTTCTGAATATCAACGGATAAATTGAAAGGTGTTAATTTTTTACTTCTTAATTTCCAGTCATTGATATTGAGATTGAAAATAGAATTGATACTATCAGGTTCAAAACCTTCACCTTTTAACTGGAAATCAGCATTGAAAAATTCGGGTAAATTTTTATTTTGTAATAATTCTGCTAAGTTGATATTTTTTACGAAACAGGAAATATCATACATGGGCTTTTTCATAGCGTGAACATCAATAAAGCCATTTAAGGAAATCTTTTCTTTTGTCCATTCTTTTGCCTGTTTGATGGAAATGGAGTCATTTTCGCTGAAAGCAGAACCGAAATTGATTAATAATGTATCTATCTGTATTTTCCCTCTGGTCTGGGTGTTAGCGTTGATAATGAAATTGTTGAATGAATAGTTCATGATTTTGGAGTTGAACATATTCATATCAATTTTTATTTTTATTGATTCGGGTGAATCTCCGCTACCAGTGAAATCAATATTACCGTTGAGATTACTTGGTAGTGTAGGGTCAAGGAGTATTTTAGCTAAATCGAGGTTTTGGTATTTCAGATTACCGGAGTAGAAAAGAGTGTCTTTAATGTTGATACCTCCAAAGCCGGTGATATTTCCGAGAGATGAAATAACATCAATTTTGGAGAAGATGGTGTCCATTTTAAAAGTACCTTTAAGCTGATTAATATTCATCTGACCAAAATCGGGTATAGAGGAAATTTCAAGCTTTTTGATTATTTCATCTAAATTGGATTTGAAAAATACAGATTGAGAAAAGTCAAAATCTATTGTACGGTTATCATCAACAACATTTTTAATTTTAGCAGTAAAATTAAGGTTGCTGTTGCCGATGGAAAGATTATCAAATTTTGTAAAGAAGTGATTGAGTTTTCCTGAAGCATTCATTGAGAAGCTGAAATTTCCGGAAACAGGGATGTCAGCAGGGATAAAGTTTGAAATTTCATCAATATCTAATGATAAAGCATTGAGATTGAGTTTGAAATGAGCTTTTTCGATATCTGCGTCATCAAAAATGTT
>RCNQ01000342.1 GCA_003731675.1 Bacteroidetes/Chlorobi group bacterium ChocPot_Mid | reverse complement strand
CTTAGTAGGGCAATACAATTAATCCGGAAACGACTAACGGAGTATCGGCAGCAAAAGTTGTTGCCACCATAGAAGTACCTGCTAACCACCAGGTAGCTTTTCCACCTGAGACAAAAAACTCGCTAACATTTGCTGTAGCTTTTTTTCGTAAAATTAATCCTATACTTAAATTGATTAAAAAATAAAGAGCAATAACAAAAAAATCGATAAAGGTTAACTGCACAATTTTCTCCTTATAAAAAAATTATTGTAAAAAAATCCGAAAATTATTTTTAGAAACTTCTGAAAAATTCAGTTCTTCATTCCTGTGCAAAGCTGCCCTATCCAGCAGATGAGAATGCATTTATTTTGTATTAGATTCCTGCTTTCACAGGAATGACCGACTACCAAATAATAATTTTTCAAAAGTCTTTTTTAAAGAATAGAGAGTAAACTGAAAATAAAATTCACTCTCTTTGTGCAAGAAAATATTACCTGATTAATAACATTTTCTTAACACTAACAAAATCTCCAGCTTTTAACTGATAGAAATATACACCTGATGAAAGTTGATTTGCATTAAATGTTACTTGATAATTCCCATTATTTTGAAATTGGTTAACTAATTGAGCCACTTCTTTCCCTAACACATCATATACTTTTAATGATACCAACTCACTCTTTGGTATTGAATAACTAATTTGTGTTGTTGGATTAAATGGATTCGGATAATTGTTTTCTAATGAAAATTTAAAATTATCATCACTATTAATTTCATTAATATTTGTAACGATTGGTAAATTAAGCGTTGCAAAGACAGCTTTATGATCCGAAGGCCATTCAAGTGTATCGGCTATAAAATTTTCATTTGATGTAAAGGTTGTAGTCAACTTGTCATAAGAATAAGATTCTCTCGGTCCTACTAATGCAACATATTTTGTTTTTATGTTGTTTCCTTTATACAAAATATAGTCTATTCTATCTCGTTCATCAGCCAAAGGAGTCCAGCTTGTTGACCCAACCCCATGTGCAAACGAAGGCCACGTAATTCCTGGATTGCTTACTTCATTTGGGAAAAACGAACGATAAGCATCTACATAACCACTATCTGCTAATAAACGTGTGTTCTGCCAGGGTATAATCAAACCGTGATGATCAAACATCGAAACTGTATTTGCTGTCCAATCCAAATATGAAGGTTCATTAAAATCTCCAATCAAAATTATTGGTTCAGTTTTAGTTTTAGCATAATTCAAAAAGTCAGATATTTGTTCATCCCTCTTTGATTGTAAATTATATGCCAAAATTTGATTGATATCAGTTACAGGGTGTGGACGTCCTGTCCCATCATCTATCATTCCCCAATTAGGATATCCTCCATTATAACCTCTTGGAAGGTAACTTGCGGAATACATATAATCCAAATGTGCACAGACTACAATAATTGGCGAACCAAATATATCTACTTTAAAACCTGCAATTGAATTTGCTTGATAGTTTATCAAAGTAGGTTCTGAAATAGGGAATTTACTTATTATCGATATATCACCGCCTGCATATCCTTTGTGATAAATAAGTCCAACAGCAGAAAGTAGATTAATAATTTTCGTTGTCCAAACCCCGTTATAATTTATTTCCTGGAATCCAACGATATCGGGATTTACATCCGCAATTATATCTCTAATTTTTATTAATCCATTTGAAACTGAAGTGCCCTCATGCCAGATGTTAAAAGTCATAAACTTAATATCAATCTGAGCTTGAGTCTTGAATGCTAAACATAGGATTAATATTAGAATTAATTTTAATCTGGTGTTATTCTGCATAATTATCTCCATTCTTAAGATAGTAAAGTAAAATTTTACAATTAAATGTGAAGAAGGTTCAATAAAATGATAGAAACAACCTTCTTCATTAACATTAAACTTATTTGAGAATAATCATCTTTTTATTTTTTATTGAATTATTCACCTGTAACGAGTAAAAATAAATCCCGCTTGAAAGGTTCGAAGGATTAAAGTCAACTTCGTAAGTCCCAGGTTGTTTTACCTCATTAACAAGTATAGCAACTAAATTCCCCAGTATGTCAAAAACCTTCAAACTGACATTTCCTAAAGTTGAAACTGAATAATTAATTCTTGTTTTAGGATTAAATGGATTCGGATAATTCTGAAAAAGCTCAAATTGCTGAACTGAATTTGTTTCATTTACAACTTCAGTTACTTTTCCCCGTCCATAAATTTCGAATTCCTTTAATACATATCCGGAATCAGCAAATAATTTTTGAGTGCACAACAAACGTAAATATCTTCCACTTCCGTTTAATAAAATATTTTCTTTACCACCATTTCCATTTGTCTTTTCATAAATTGTTGTAATGACATTTGATGCACTTACTGCTTGCAATCGATATGAGATAGCATAATTGTTTCCCCAATCTAAAACTACACGCTCAAAATTAATTTCTTTTTCAAAATCAACATATATCCACGGAGTTGCTTCATTTTTGCTTTTCCAAAAAGTAGATGGGTTTCCATCAACTGCGTTAACAGCTGGAAAATATTTTGCAAAAGAAGATGAATACACGTTTCGGTCTAATGATCTATTAATTTCTTCAGCAGGCAAAACCTGAACAGTAATTTCTTTAGAATCAGTAGTATCACCGGATGTATTCAAAGAGTAATTAGCTGTTGACGATGGTGAAACAGTTAAGCTTCCGGAAATATCAACTGGCATATTATTCAAAAAAACTTGAGAACCTTTTGATGCTGCCCAATAAATTTTTGTTGAATCATTTGCCCCAAGTTCAAGCATTCTTGGCTTAGCATAAAATGATTTAATTCTTCCGGGAGGATAATAATTAAGCACAATGTGCATCGTATCTGAGCGGTCTTGTCCTTTCGCAATAAGTGTAAAAGGTTTTGTTTCAGTCAGGGTAACAAGCAAGGAATCTGTCCCATTAACATGCTGACCATTCAATGTTACCTCCGAACCATTTGTGGTTTCCCAATAAAGTTTACAAGATTCTCCTTTGTCAAATGAGTACTTATTGGAGTTAAATGTTCTTATTATTCCCGAAGGACTATTCAGAATAGCATCTCGGGCAATTTGAGCCATCTTTAAATATCCATCGGCATTAGGATGAACACCATCGGGAAAAAGGGAATCGCTATTAAGAAATGGAGTATGGAAATCTATTAAATCTGTATTTGTCGCTTTTCTAACTGAATCAATAATTGGAATTATAATATTTATTATCGAATCTCTTATTCCCCAAACAGTCTGAAACACTGGACAAGGATAGCTAATAAAAATCTGTGGTTTAACAGGTCCTTTCCTAAACTCATTAATAAAATCAACATAGTCTGAAAAAAATTCCTTCCCATAAATCCAGTTTTGCGGTTTTGTATCATTAGTTCCAAGTTTAATAATAACT
>RCNQ01000341.1 GCA_003731675.1 Bacteroidetes/Chlorobi group bacterium ChocPot_Mid | reverse complement strand
TAAGTTGGGCAACTCTGTCTGCCTGAAGCGCAAAAGTTTCCATTCTTGCTTCAATTACCTGAGGATAGACGTTTCCGTCTGATTCTATTGTCAAAAACGGTATGTTCATATTCCCGTTAAACAGTTCAGGCAATTTGTATTTAGGATTATGCATCTGCAAAACCTTCTCCTTATCCTCAAACTTCATATTCGGCATTGAAACCGCTTCTGCAAATCTTGTCGGCATACATCCGAAAGGTCCGCAATTGATTATCCCGCAATATTCATCTAAAGTATCATAATATGCCGTACCCAGAGTTAATCCCGGTTCTCCCTTCACTTCAAACGGTATGATATGCTTACTATGCTCCAGCAACTCCTCAACATTAGTATTTCTGTATTGGTAATATCCGCTTTCGGCAAGCACTTTCTTAATACGTTTTTCATATTTTTTCATATACATATTACGGATAAACTGCTCTGTCCTCTTTCTCATTGAAGTATCTGGCTCAACCAGATTCAATTTTATCAAATAATCAATATAGTAAATCCATTCTGTTATGTGTGCGGTCTTGACCACAAAACCCTTCTTTGCAAACACCCGGTTCAGCCACCTGTGAGAAAAATCATCACTCCTCACATATATTTCCCCCAGCAAAGCAATATACTTCGAATCTTCAATTTTAATTCTTGCTGGTATTTGCTCTTTTATCTTGTTTGCAAAGTATCGGCACAGTTTCATTATATTTTCGAACGTACCGTCAAATTCCTTTTCGACTTTTGCAAATTCACGGTTAAATATTTTTTCTCCTTCCACAGGATTTTCTGCATTTGCCAGTATAGCCGAGCGTATATCATCCATCACATCTGCCGCAAGCAACGACAAAATACCTTTCTTCGCAAAATCTGCTCCCAAACCTGCATATCCGTCGTCTGTCATCAATACAAACGAGGCGACATTCCTATATCTTTTCCTCTTAATAATATCTTTAATTAATTCGTGATACTGCCCCAACCGACAACTACCGGCACTTTGCACATTAAACAATGCTATATATTCTTTTCCATCCCATCTGTTCTCTATGTAATCAATCAAAGAGCCAACAAGCAATATCACGGGCAGGCATTCCTTTCCTGTCATGTGTGCCCTCCCGTATTTCAAAATATCAGGATTCGCCTCTGGCAGTGCTTCTGCATTAAATCCCTGTACTCTCATTGACTGTGCAAACAACCTCGCTGACAAATCCCCCATTGAAGGCACAAGTATTTTCACCCGTTTGTCTGACAAAGCTATTCGTTCTCCGTCGGAACTTAAGTAATAACAGGTTCCGTAATCTGATTTATTCTTACTGCTTTCTGCTTCTTCATCTTTATCAACCAAAACTTCTGCCATACGGTAATCAGAATAATCAGTATCCTTAATACTCTTTGATATCTTCCTGTAATTCTCGATAATATCCAAAAAAGCATCAATTCTCGTATTAACTCCTGCGTCGGCTGTATGCCCGTCAAGCTCCAGAGTCAATGACGGCTTTGTTCCCATCAATGTCCTGAATTGCGGTATTGTCATTGAATCAGGTCCGCATGAAAAATTAGATACATAGCACGCAAAAAGCTGTGGATGATTCTTCACCAGTTTGGCTGACTTCATTATCTTTTTGCCTGCTTCCCAATACATTTCACCGTCAAGCTCAATGCCTTTGTAGTTCAGCATATCGTATGGTATCACGTATATACCTTTTGATGCAAATTTCTGTGGTATTCCTTTATTCGCCGTATCTGCAAATGTATTGTAAGCTCTGCCGAGAAGCACAACTGCATATTTATCAGGGTTTGCTTCCAAAAATTTCAAAAACTCATTGCCTATCTCAACTCTATCTTTTTGGCTTTCGTGTTGCTTTTGTATTGCTGTTTCAATAGCTTCATTAATTAATTTCTCGTCTCTTATTCCAAGCTGATGGGCTACTTCCACAAACTTCTTATATTCACTCTCATAACCCGGTGCAAAATTGAATTTTGGCGAAATCCATTTCCCTTCAAAATCCACGTCCTGAAATGCTTCCTTCAAAAAGTATGGTTCAGTGATTACAAAAACACAGGTAGCATTATTGTCTATTCTGTAATGTTCTTCCTTGTCAACATGCATCTCCAGTATATTCGGCACAAAATAATAATCCGGTTTCTTTTTCACCAAATCCTGAAACAAGCACAATGAAAGTTGTGCCGGATAGCAAAACGACGTCATCTCCCGTTCAAGTCCGTCATCGTCCACCTTGTCAGGCAATATTACTTCAAATCCAAGTTTTGTAAAAAAATTATAAAACAACGGATAAAGCGAATGTATCGTAAACGACAAATTAAGTCCTATCTTCTTCTTAACTTTTAATTGTGAACTCTCATTTGTCAATTGCGAATTTCCTTTAGCATACTTTTCGAACATCAGAAACTGACGCTTTTTCACAAAATCAAATTCATTAGGATTTACCTTTATTTTTTTATTGATACTGTAATACTTATTGCATGCTCCTCCGAAAGGATAAGTCTTATTTTCAATCTGAATTAAATTCACAGAGCATTTCAAATCGCATTTTTCTGCTCCACCCGGACAAATAAACGGTTTTTTATATGTTACTTCCCTTTCCGAAAGCTCTTTCAAATCAAAATTCTTTTTTGCTAAAAGTCCCAAGTTGATTTTTTCTTTAACTTCCAGTGCAACCCCAAAAGCACCCATTAATCCTGGCTCAGGTGGAACAACTATCTGTTGTCCTGTCAATGCCGCCATTGCTCTCGGTATTGCCTTGTTGTAGCAAACGCCACCCTGCATAAAAATCTTCCTGCCTATTGGTCTGCTACCCTTGACCCTGTTCACATAATTCAGACAAACCGAATAAACCAATCCTGCAACAATATTTTCCTTCGATATATTCTCGTGGCTTGCCGTCTTTATATCCGAACTAATAAATGCCGCACACTGGTCATTGAAATTCGGCGGTTTATTCCCCCTCATTGCAATTTGTTCTATATCCGTTACTTTTATTCCCAAAGTCTCATAA
>RCNQ01000340.1 GCA_003731675.1 Bacteroidetes/Chlorobi group bacterium ChocPot_Mid | reverse complement strand
TGAAATATGCCAAACAAAGAAAGCAATTCAAACAGCCAATTTCCACTTTTCAAGCAACTGCTTTCAAATTCGCTGATATTGATATGGGAATTGAGCTTGCCCGTACTTATCTTTACGATGTATGTCGTATGCTTAACAGGAATGAAAGAATTACTAAGGAAGGTGCTATATGTAAGCTTTATTGTTCGGAATTAGCTCACATGGCGGCAAATCATTGCGTACAAATTCATGGTGGATATGGATTAATGAAGGAGTACGATGCTGAGAAGTATTATCGAGACCAAAAACTTTTAGAAATTGGTGAAGGCACTTCCGAGATTCAAAGATTAGTAATTTCGAGGATGATTGGTTGCTTTGATTTTTAATTTTAGAAAATTTACCGTAACTTAATAATTAATATTGATGAATTTTCAGAATTTTTTACTGGTTCTCACTATTTTTTAAAATTCTCAATAAAAATTAAAGGAATCAAAAAGTTTTAGAAAAAAATTATAAATAACAAATATGTTTAATAAATAAATGGAGTAAATATGATAGGAATAGTCGGTTATGGTTCTTACGTTCCTGCGTATCGAATTAAAACAAGAACAATAGCAGAGCAATGGGGTGACGATGCTAATACTATTGAAAATGGCTTGTTAATGCGCGAGAAAACGGTACCTGGAATTGATGAAGACACCATTACTATATCCGTAGCTGCAGCTAAAAATGCACTGAAAAGGGCAGAGATTGACCCTAAGAAAATAGGAGCTGTATATATCGGTTCTGAATCACATCCCTATG
This sequence comes from Bacteroidetes/Chlorobi group bacterium ChocPot_Mid, assembly GCA_003731675.1. GTDB lineage: Bacteria > Bacteroidota > Ignavibacteria > Kapaibacteriales > UBA2268 > ChocPot-Mid. The sequence goes on along the minus strand of RCNQ01000340.1, from coordinate 4,728 downwards.
CTGTAAAACCATCAGGTACAATATTAATTGATGCATTAGGAATCGGTCCCGATGTTCACGTTGCAGATTTTGAGTTTGCATGCAAAGCAGGAGCCGAGGCAATGTTTGTATCTTACAGCCATGTTAAATCTGGCAATATGGAATATTCTATGGGCATTGGTGCAGATACATCACAAGGAGCACCAGGCGATGCTCTTGAATATTCTGCTTCTGCAGGTGGTTCAGCTTTTATTTTCGGTAAAGAAAACGTTATTGCAGAAGTAATTGATACATATTCTTTCACAAGCGATACCGCCGACTTCTGGAGACGTGAGTATCAGCACTATCCACGACATGGTGGACGTTTCACTGGTGAACCAGCATATTTTAAACATGTCTTAGGCTGTGCAAGAGGATTGCTCGAAAAGTCAGGTCATAAACCAGAGGATTTTGCACATGCAGTATTCCACATGCCAAACGGGAAATTCCCGCTGAAAGCAGGCAAAACTCTTGGCTTCACTAACAAACAAATGGAACAGGGCTGGGTTGTTAACCTTATGGGTAACACATATTCTGGCTCATCTCCAACGGGTTTATCAGCAATACTCGATGTATTGAAACCCGGAGAAAAGTGCTTTATGATATCATTTGGTTCAGGAGCAGGAAGTGACGGATTTATTTTTCAGGCAACGGACAGAATTTCACAAGTTCAAGATAAAGCACCAAAAATCCGCGAAATGCTGGAAAGCAAGAAGATTTATCTTGACTACGGTAAATATGTTGCTTATAGGAAAAAAATCAGATTTAATGTTTACTAAGAAAATGAATTTTAAAATATTAATGGAGGAAAAATTATATGCGTGATGTTGCTATTATTGGCGTCGGCATGACCAGATTCGGTGAGCTATGGAACCAATCCATCAGGGATATGTTCGCAGAAGCCGCATTGAAAGCTATGGAAAATGCTGGTGTCGAAAAGCTTGACGCTCTTTATGTAGGAGCTATGTCTTCAGGGCTTTATGTTTATCAGGAACATATTGCTTCGGTAATGGCTGATTACATTGGTCAAAGAGGTATTCCTGCAACAAGAGTTGAATCGGCTTGTGCTTCGGGTGGCTTGTCTGTTAAATCAGCTTATTTGGAAGTTGCATCAGGTATGAGCGATATTGTTCTTGCTGGTGGTGTTGAAAAAATGTGGGATGCCGACGATGGCTCGTTCATCCTTGCTACTGCATCTGACCAGGAATTTGAAGCATTCCATGGTGTTACTTTCCCGGGTCTTTATGCTATGATGGCTAATGCTTATATGCATCAATACGGTTTGACACGTGAAGAACTTGCTCAGGTTCCGATTAAAAATCACAGACATTCAGTTGGAAACAAAAATGCTCAGTATGCATTTGAAATTGACTTGAAAACCGTGATGAACTCGGCTATGGTTGCAGACCCCTTGAGATTGATGGACTGCTCCCCTATTACTGATGGTGCCGCGGCTGTCATTCTTTGCCCACTCGACAGAGCTAAGGAATTTACAAAAAATCCGATAAAGATTAAAGGCATTGGAGCTGCAACAGGTCCGATTGCACTTCATGACCATAAAGACGTAACACGGCTCGATGCTGTAAGATTAGCGGCTGAACGTGCTTACAAAATGGCTGGTGCAAAGCCGGAAGACATTTCGTTCTGCGAAGTTCACGATTGCTTCTCTATTGCTGAAATTATCGTTGCCGAAGAACTCGGTTTCTTCGATTACGGTAAAGCAGGCAAAGCAATAGCCGAAGGTCAGGCAACTTATGGAGGTAAAGTCGTTCTTAACTCCAGTGGTGGTTTGAAGGCAAAAGGACATCCTGTTGGAGCAACAGGTGTTGCACAGGTTATCGAAGCTGTCGAACAGCTTAGAGGCGAAGCAGGAAAAAGACAGGTTCCTAATATTAAGCTCGGTATGACTCAAAACATGGGTGGTTCCGGTGGTAGTTGTGTTGTACATATTTTGGAGGCAGTATAATGGCAAACAGTCAAAGATATACACGTGAGATTCCGCACAGATACAGATTGGAAGCTCAAAAATTCAGCGATGGCTATGTATCGCTTGCTACAAGGTACATCAGTCCAGTGTCTAATACTCAAAAATCTGAGAAGATTACTTTGAAAGGCACGGGCAAGATAGTTACATATACAGTAATACACATTGCCGCAGATGCTTTCTCTAAGCAAACGCCCTTCCCTGTTGCGATAATCGAAACGGACGAAGGTGCAAGATTGACAGCACAAATCGTTGATTGCAACATAGCCGATGTAAAAATCGGAGGCAAAGTCGAATTCGTCTTCCGCAAAATGGGAGAAGAAGGAGAATCGGGAATTATTAATTATTGCTATAAAGCGATTCTTGTGTAATTAACAATTGATAATTGTAAATTGATAATGAAAAACCCGTCTGGAGTTGTTCCGGGCGGGTTTTTTAATTTAATTTTTTTTATTGAATTATTTTAATGAAGCTACCTTTATTCTAATTTAATATCAATTGCTCTTGCAGTTGATATAATTAATAAAAATGTCTTACCATCATGAGTAAATTCTTTATAATATCCCCTATTAATAGTTAATGTAGCATAACTCTGAACAAAACTTGCCAAAATATTTGAGGGTATTACAAAAGTACCGGTATCGTCTGAATAATCAGAAAAATATGAAATATTGTAAGTCGTATCAACCCCATTAATAGGAATTATTGGTTTTCCTTGTAATGAAATTTCTACATAGTCATCCTGGTAATTCGAAGCAGACCATGTAATTGTTAAATCATTATTTCTACTGATAGATTGCATAAATGTTGGTGTGGTAAAATTAATAACTGGTGTCTCAACAGCTACAGTATCGCGATAAACAGTTGATCCTGCAACCAACTGGTAAGTAAAGATATTGTTGCTACCATCAACATTAATAGTTGGCGAATCATGAGCATAATAAGTTTGATTATTATTTGTATATTCAGTGTAAGCAGCTCCATTAATCTCAGCATATGAGATTTTTTCCCAATCGCCAAAAATTGACTGGGATGATGTTGTCAGCGGAATATCAATAACCTTATAATTTATTGTGGTATCTTCATAATTGGCTAAACTCATTTTACCTGAACTTTTTAAGCAATAAAATTCTCCATCATAACTATCACTTATGGTAGGAGGATTTTGCAATGACCATCTAATTTTTTTATAGTCATCTTTCTTGTTTGGCTTATTAATATTTTCTTCATTACAATTATATAATATTATAGATAAAATAATTACAGAAATTACCTTTATCCCGATTTTTAAATTATTGAATTTCATTTCAATCTCCCTTATTTATAAAAAAAAGTATTTTATTCTAGAAAAAATTTACAGGTGTCTGTGTACACATGTACAAATTAATTTAACTCTCATTCGATAATCTTTGTCACAAGATCTTATTGTTTTCAAACCTGGTTGGGAAGTACAAATAGTTTGACCATACTCTTGCGGACCTAATTCACAATATTGCTGAAATATGATATTCATCGCATCACCTCCATTTTCATTTACTCCTAAACAAATAGTATACGGCGGTTGGTTATGTTGAGAATCAAGATAGACGTGTTTAAATGAATTACCAGCAGATACTCCCAAAGTAGTTCTGTAAATATCCCCTTCACATTCGTAGCATTGCTCACCAGTTAACTGAATATCAAGACATAATTGTACTGTTTCTCCATCACAACAAGATTTCAAAATCCAAGATGATGTAAAAATCATTAGTAAAAAAGCCAATAATAAAAAGTACTTCCTTGAAGTTCTAAAATTGAAGTATTTTGATGCCCACATAAGTCCTTCATAATTAAATTTGAAAACTATATATAAAAAAATTTAAATACAACAACAACAACAAAATGTAGTACAAAATGTGATTTTTATGTAGTAGTTATTACTATTTTTATAATTTTAAAAAAATCGAATATTTCTATTAGCTCGTAAGTCGGTTTCGTTTTCATCAAAATGGGAGAGAAATTCAATTACGAATTAGCAATTACGAATTAGGAATTACGAATTACTCTTTAACTTTCGGAAAGTTTATTTTTTTATTATGGGTTTCGTAATTAAATTTCGATAAATCTTCAAACGATGCTCTTTGACTGATATTTAAAAATTCAACACCAACGACTTTGGCATTTGCATTGAAATCGAGTACGGCGCCTTTTTCGACTTCTTCCGATTCAATAATTTTTGAATCATCGAACTGGAAATATAATACGTCGCTTTCTTTATCTACTCTGAGTTTCATTTTATCACCTTTTATTTTAACTTATTAAATTCTCCAAATCAAGCAAATCCTTTGTTCTGCCTGTGGCTTTCTTGTTTTTAACTAAATCATCGAATGAAATTAAGTTTATAGTGAGCCCATCGTAATCATAAATCTTTTTATTTTTATAGCTATCATCGAAGTTCAGTGAATCTAAATCATTCATCTAATCAATGCGAAACGGAGGCAAACCAAATTGAATAACATTGCTGATTTTTGTTAAGTCACCATGAGTTATTCCCAATGAACCAAAGCCAAATTTATCAATTACATCAATAATCTTGTTGACGTTTTCTACTGAAGGATTATACCAAATATCAATATCCCCCAACGAGCAGATATTCAACTTTTTTCTCGTTCAATAACCTTAAGAATTCTTTTTAATCTTCGTTCATCTTCAGATAATGTTTTTATATATTGTTCACGTAATATTTC
>RCNQ01000339.1 GCA_003731675.1 Bacteroidetes/Chlorobi group bacterium ChocPot_Mid | reverse complement strand
GATTTTGTGCGTTGTACGTGTTCATTTCTTTCACTTTATTATTTTATTACATTTTTTCAAATATTAGAAATATCCTGAATATAAGGTTCAAGAATTTTTTTTAGTTTTTGTCTTGCACGAAATAGCTTCACCTTGACAGTATTGATGTTAGTCTTAGTAATTTCAGCTATTTGAGTATAAGACATTCCATCGTATTCCCTCAAAATAAATAATTCTCTCAAATCATCAGGAATAAGCTCAATTGCTCTTTTAATCAAATCAAGCAATTCGTCATCTTCCTGCCTGCTTTCAATGATAATATTGTTATAATCCTCAAAAGGTACAGAAGTATGAGAATCCCTCTGATAATTACGACAAAGATTTCGGGCAATCGTAAGCAAATACCCTTTTACATTTGTCATTTCATCAACTTTGGAAGTATTCTGATGGAACTTAATAAACACTTCCTGGAACACATCTTCCGCTGCCTGAGTATTGAATAAAAACCTTCTGCAATAAGCAAATACGAACGGAGAGTAACGGTTGTATATCTCCGTAAAAGCTTGCTCGGAATTCTTATCCTGATTCTTTAAAATCCGGAAAAGTTCCAAATCACTCAGATTTTCTATTTTTTGTCCCATCTTATATGTAATAACACACGAAACCTCAAAATGTTACACTTTTTTTTTCAAAAATTATAAAAAAATCAAAATTTTCATAAAATATTTTTATTAATATATTAAAAAAATATCATTTTTTAAGATTTTATTAGATTAAAAAAAATATTTTAACTATCTTAAACTTTATTTAAGTGCAAAGTAAACATTTTTTTTATTAACCAAAGGATAATTTTATGGATTTATCTCAACACATTGAAGACAAGCTGAATTATTATGCAGAAGCAATTATAAAAGGTCATGAAAAAATAGATGAACATGCTTTAGGTGAAATGACTTTTTATATGGCTTTAAGAAGAATTTTAAGTGGTACTTATACTTATGAAGATGTTGGTTTGATGGATGCAATTAACGACACTCTGCAAGAATTAAAATTAATTGGTCCTGATATCACTTTCTACAAAGTTAAGTAATAAAACTCTTTTAAAAACTATACTGATTTGATTGCAATCAATGTGATATCATCATATTGTGGTTGTGCTTGTGCATGTTGATTTACATCCAGCATTATGGACTCAATTATTTGCTTTGATGATAAATATTTTTCTTTATTTATTGTCTGAAGTAATCTTTTTTCTCCGTATTCGCAATGGTTTTTATCTATTGATTCTGTAACTCCATCTGTATAAAGTAAAATTATGTCATTGTGACCCAACTTGATTTTACCTTGTTTGTAATGAACAGTATTCTCAATCACCCCTAAAATAATTCCACCTGAAGTAAGTAATTCTAATTTACCATCTGCTTGCATCAATATCGGAGGATTATGTCCCGCATTGATATACTTAAATTCTCTGCTATCAGAATCCAACTCCCCTGCAAAAAAAGTTATGAACCTGTCAGCAGTAGTATTATTATAAATTAGAACATTCAAACGTGTAACAAGTTCAGACAGTGGTATATCCATTGCCGCAAGAGCCCTTAAACCCGCCTGGAAATTTGCCATCAGCAGTGCGGCAGGCATCCCTTTACCAGATACATCAGCAATTGCTACTAATAAATTTCCATTTGGCAATTTAATAAAATCGAAATAATCACCACCAACGAATTTCGATGGTTTGGTTGTGCCGTAGATATCAAATCCAATAATTTCGGGATTCTTTTTGGGTAATAATCTGTTTTGAATTTCAAGAGCGATTGCTAATTCATTTTCAAGCTTTTGCCTTTCAACCTCTTTTTGTATCATTTTCAGATTTTCAATTGCCAAAACAGTTGTGTTGCCAATGACTTTAATAAACAATAAGTTTTCCTGAGAAAATTGCCTCCCGACTCTGCTCTTACCAATCAGAAGAAAACCTTTAATTTCTGATTTCATTAGCATCGGAGAAACAACCCATACATTATTCCTTTGCAGCCACTGCATCAATTCATCTTTGATGACGAGTTCATTTGTAAAGCAAGTTTCATTGCAATGAAACAAATCGGGTAGTAAGTCAATCGGTAAATTTTCTTTGAAAGTGTTTTTCAAAATTTTGAGATTTATATTCTGATTAAAACCTGCTTGGTTTTCTGGTGCTTCCTCAGCATAATTACGATTATCTACATCGTTAAAAATTACAGCGAAATTAGTTATCATTAACTGACCAAGTAAATTCAACTCCAAGGTTTTAATAATTTTTTCCTCAGATAGAAATACATTGAAATCTCTGCTGACTTCGAAAAGTGTGGTTAAAAGTTGATTTTTTGATTCAACAGTATTTTTCTCTCTTAATAACAGATTAATATTTCTGGTATTATTCATTGCATTTGCCGCAATATTTGAAACAAGAGAAGCATAGTAAAATTCCTCTTCACTCATATCTGAGCTATCAAGTTTACCGCTCAGACAGATAACCGCAAAAAAATAATCACGGTAAATTATCGGGATACAGATTTCGAACCCTGATTCAAACAATTCATGATTGTCTGTTATGTCAGATATTTTGCAAATTTCCTTTATTGGAAATGCTCTGATTTGTTGAATATCAGTTTTACCTTTTATAATTATTGGGATAAAAAATTCATAAGTATCATCAGGAACAAAAACAATACCTCTGAAAAGTTTAAGTTTACCCATTAAACTCAGAAGTGTAATATTCAGAATTGATTTTTCGTCAATAGTTTCGCTTAGCTTTGCTCCTAAGGCAAGCAGTGATTCAAGATTAATTAATATTTTTGAATCTGTTGTCACATGTTAAAGTGGGTGAATTGCTCTTATCTGTGAATTTATATCAAATGATTTTATTTCTCCTGCATTGCCTGCATTGGCAATTTTCACTTTGTTCCTCATATTATTGACAATTAACAATTGATTTCTCAGTTTGTGATATACAATCATACTGTTATTATCAGATGAAAGAGTATTGATACCTGATTCTCTCTTAGCATCGAGTCGGAAAAGATGAGTAGTCGTTTGAATATAAGCCCAGTCATTTATAGTCAGGATTAAATTAACAGGGTATTGGTCAATCGCCTTTGTTTTTAAGGTTCCAAGCTCCAAATCTGATGTGATAGTTCTGTTATTAATATTAAAAAATGTTGCTTTTGCGGCTGTTTTCTGTTTCTCTTTATTGATTTTACCATCACCAATGGAAACAACCAAAATCTTTTCATTATCATTGCTTGCCGCAACAAGACACGGTGCAGTATTGACAGCAATCACGGCTTCTTGCTTATGAGTACGGGAATCTACAACCGAGACAGTATTATCACCCAGATTCGCTACGTAAATCTGATTGCCAGCACAAGCCAGTGAAATGGGATTTCTTCCAACCTTAATTTTCCTTGCTATCTGAAGATTATAAATATCAACAAGACTCAATGTCGTATCATTTCCATGACAAACATAAGCATCAGTCGAATTGGCAAAACATATATCACTTGGCTCAAGTTTATCGGCTGAAAAATCAATTGTGGCTAACTTTTTAAATGTAAATTTATCTATTACCTCAATTTTATAAGCTGTCGGCATTAACAAGAACAACATTCCACCATATTCAGATATCTTAGATACATCTGCCCCAAGATTTACTCCATTAACATCAAAATACTTGTCATTTGCTACTATACCATCTTTGGTGTCATACAACATTAATTTAGGATTAAGAGAATCAACAACGATAGCAAATTTTTCATTGATTTCTACATCGTTAATAATCTTTTCTTCATTGCAAGAAAACAGGAATAATCCTGACAATAACATGAATAATATTTTATTTAGCTTTATCATAATCATTTTATTGTAAACGTTAAAGTTGAAATCTTATTCTATTTATTTATGATGTTCAATTTACAGAACATTTCAGTGTTAAATACTTTTCAAAACTTCGAGCATCAATCTAGTCAAAAATGGTTCAGCTGATGCCGCATTTTCCAATATATCTTCAAGACTGCAAGGTTCAAGAGCATCGGGATAACATTCATCAGTTATCACAGATAATCCCAGTACTTCAATACCCATTTGCCTCGCAACAATATTTTCAGGGACTGTGCTCATACCAACGACGTCTGCACCGATTAACCTCAAAAATCTATACTCAGCCCTTGTTTCCAAACTTGGACCTGCAACTGCAACATACACTCCTTTATGAACCTTCAACTGAATTTCCATTGCTATTCTTTCGGCAAGTTTTATGAGACGCTTCGACCATGGCTCACTCATATCGGGAAAACGAATACCAAGCTTGCTATCGTTAATACCAATAAGCGGATTGTTCCCTGTTAAATTTATATGGTCTTCAATTATCATTATTTGTCCTTTTCGAATGTAAGGATTCATTGAGCCGCTTGCATTGGATATTAAAAGATTTTTTATACCTAAAAATTTCATTACCCTGATTGGAAATGTTATTTCCGTCATGTTGTATCCTTCATAATAATGAAATCTGCCTTGCATAGCTACAACATTTTTACCAGATAATTTGCCAAACAGCAATCTCCCTTTATGTGATTCGACAGTTGAGACAGGAAAATTAGGAAGTTGTGAGTAATGCAATTCTGTTTCAATATCAATTTCGTCTGCTAATCTTCCCAGTCCCGTACCAAGAATTATACCAACTTCCGGTTCTGCATCAGTATGCTTTCTTATAAACCTTACAGTCTCTTCGACTTTCAAAAGCAATTCTTCTGTTTTATTGTTCATAAACTTTTCAAAAATTCTTATACTTCCAAAGCCATTTCCAATACTCTGGCTAAATTCGCTGTTAATTTTACTCTGTCAAATTGATTTACAAATTCTTCACTAGGAATAGGTAAAGAATTAGTTTTCCATAGTTTATATAATTTAGATATTTCATTTGCAATAGCTTTTACATCCTTTGGTTCGGTAATAAATCCAATCTCGCTGTCCTGAACCTGTTTCTTCATGATTCCATCTTTTAGACAAGCTAATATTGGCTTTTTTGCGGCAAAATATTCATATAATTTCCCAGGAGAGCGAACATTATCATTCAGCATTAACCAAAGAACATCAGATTCGAGCAACTGTTTTATGGATTCCTTATGCGTAATATAACCTGTAGTAACAGTATTTTCTTTGAGCTTGTACCTTTTAATATACCTAAGATGTTTTTTACGCATAACTCCAATGAATCTTAGCTCGGTAACTTTTTTTGCATCAGGTTCATTTTTGAAAAACTCGCTGACTGCTTTTAAAAAATACTTAGGTGTGCGGTTATCCTGAAAAACTCCTGAATGTGTTATAATAAATTTATTTTTATCTTTTTTGGGGACTTCTATATTGAAATCATCTGGGTCGAAGCCCTGATGAATAATCTCAATATCCTTGTGAGATATAAAGCGGTGCCTTTTCAGAAGAAGCTCTTTAATAAATCGGGTTGTAACGATTGCCTTTTCAGTCCTATATAAAATTTTTCGTTCTAAATTGTTGCTATAAATTTTATGAAAAGGAGTAGCAAAAAAATGGAACGGATTATCTATCCAGACATCTCTGTAATCAATCACAAATGGAATATCGAATTTGTCAGACAAAGCTAATGCAACCAGAAAATCAGTAAACGGGGGAGCAGTTGCAAATATCACATCTATTTTATTTTCGGATATAATCTGCTCACCTTTTTTAATAGCTTTTTTCAACCAGGGTTTCTTACTGTCCGGCTGATATATTGTCTGCAGTACAGCCCTGCCGAGTTTTTGAATAAACCATGACGGGAACTTTTTGATTTTTTTCTTTTTCGATTTTTTCGAGTCTGTACGATAGACTTTGATATCTGATAATCCTTCTTCATCAGTCAGTGTTTCATCGTATGCATAAAAAGTTTCGGGAGAACCAGTCAGCACAATAGGTTCCCAGTTGTATTTCGGAAGATATTTGACAAACTTCAAAGTCCTTTGAACTCCGCTCAAACCCATTGGTGGATAATAGTATGATATCACAAGAACCTTTTTTGCTTCCATATTATTTTACTTTTTAAATTCATTAAGGATTAACTTACTTGTTAAATTAATAAAACACTAATTTAATATTTTTTTATTAATCACTACTAATCTAATATAATATTTCTTTACCCCTTAATATTCTTGTAATGCCACTAAAATCTTCGAAGAATTCAATTTCAAAAGTACTTTCCTTGAATAATTCTATTAATTTATTCTTCTGATTATAACCAATTTCGAAATAAAATTTTCCATCATCATTCAGCAGATAAGGAAGTATATCTTTAAATCTGTTGTAGAAAGTTAAGCCATCTTTACCATCTGTCAAGGCATCTTTTGGCTCATGATTTTTGACTTCATCTGCTAATTCTTCGTAATCTTCTGATGGAATATACGGCGGATTTGAAACGACAATATCAAATTTTTGGTTAGTCGGTAATTCATTCAAAATGTCGCATTGATTAAAACTTACATTCCTGATTGCCAGGTTTGTCCCATTATTCTTTGCTGTCAGTAAAGCAAAATAAGAGTTGTCTATTGCCAATACCTCCGATTGTGGAAACTTCTTTGCCAAATACAAAGCAATGCAACCTGAACCGGTTCCTATATCTAAAATCCTGTATTTTTTGTATTTATTTGGATAATCGTCCAAAACCTGTTTTACTAAAAGCTCAGTTTCAGGTCTGGGAATCATTACAGTATCGTTAACCATTATTTCAATATCGAGAAAAGTAGTTTTACCTAAAATATATTGCAATGGTTCACCAGAAACCCTTTTCAAAATCATGTTCCGAATATTTTTCAATTCAAGCTCAGATAGAGGTTTGTCAAATTGCTTGTAAATGTCAATTCGGGTAATATTCAAGACAGAACACAAAATTAATTCAATGTTTAGTCGTGGAGATTCTATTCCTTTTTCAGAAAAATAATCAGTTGTCCATTTAAGGACATCAACAATAGTCCACAGCTTATTTTCCATTTATGTATCAAATTAAATTTTACTCAATTTTTCCTGATATTAAAAATATCTTTCATGGTATCACATCAAACTTAGCATTTCAGCTTTTACTGCTCTGCTTCACATATTGCCCCAATAATGAAAGCAAAGCCATTCTGATAAACACACCATGAGTAACCTGAGTTTGAATTAAAACGTTTGGATATGAGCTTAATTCATAATCAAGTTCTACACCATAGTTAACCGGTCCCGGATGCATCAGAACTAATCCTGGCTTTTTACTGAAAAGTTGGAGTGTAACGCCATAGTATTTTGTATATTCTCTGATTGATGGCAAAATTCCTGATTCCATTCTCTCTCTTTGTAATCTCAATAAAATTATTGTATCTGCCCAAGCCACACCTTCTTCAATAGTATCGAAAAGTGTAACATCCCATATATCTTTCGCCCTTGGAATTAATGTCCCTGGACTACAAAGACCTACCTCAGCTCCCAAAATCTTCAGCATTGCAATATCGGAACGGGCAACTCTGCTATGCAGAATATCTCCGATGATACACACCCTCAATCCCTCAAGTTTTCCAAAATGTCTGTACAAAGTAAAAGTATCCAAAAGTGCCTGAGTAGGATGTTCGTGCTTGCCATCACCAGCATTTATTATAATTCCATTTGTATTTTCCTGAAGGAATTGTGCCGCACCTGAGCAATTATGCCTTACAACATAAATATCAACACCCATGGCTTCAATAGTTCTTAAAGTATCAATGAGCGACTCACCCTTTGACAAACTGCTTGTTGAAGTCTGAAAATTGATTATTTCAGCTGATAATCTTTTTGCCGCCAGGTCAAAAGACAATTTTGTCCTTGTAGAATTTTCAAAAAAGGCAAGGGCAACAGATATACCTTTCAGATCATCAAATTTTGTTCCTGCCTTGTAATTATCAATGAAATATTTTGCTCTGTTAAAAATCTTATAAATATCGTCATAAGACAAATCGGAGACTTGTAGCAAATATGGGTGTGTCAATTTATCATTCATAAAAATCAAATTCCTGAAATACAACATATTAATAATTGCAAATTAAAAAAAAAGCCATTCAAAAAGAATGGCTTTTTTAATTTGTGCAAAATTTGCTGATTACTTCTTTGCTGCTTTTTTGTTGTTAACAGCATCTACAAGAGCTTTGCCTGCTTTGAATTTAGGAACTTTCTTTGCGGCAATCTTCAATACTTCACCGGTTCTTGGATTTTTACCTTTTCTTGCTTTTCTGTTATATACAGAGAAAGTACCGAAACCGATTAATGTTACACTTCCACCTTTTTTCAATGATTTTGAAATGGTGTCAATAGTGCATTTTACTGCTTTTTCTGCATCGACTTTGGTCATACCAGTGTCTTTTGCAACTTCTGCAATCAATTGTGCTTTGTTTAAGCCCATTATAAACCCCCTTTTATTTGTAGTAAAAAAATTAATTGGAAGAAAAAACTTAACTACACTGCAAAACTATGGCTTTTAATCAAGCTTTGCAAGAGTTATTTTTTATAAATGCTGATTTTTAGTAGTTTTTTTTATATATTTATGTAAATATTACAACTTTTCCCCTATTCATCAGGGTTTCCGAAGAATTTTACTTTATATAACTTTAATTTCACTTTTCAAAGAACATCAAGAACATCACTGTTCATCGGGCTTCCGACACATCTTACAGTTTTTCTCCTGAGACTGTTTTTTCAGCTTCTTTTGAAAATAAATATTCTAAACCCGTCCATACAGAGATTATTGTTATTATGAGCATTGCATAATAAATCGCATCAGAAAATAACCATT